>JAYSWO010000446.1:0-21495 GCA_043717975.1 Ferruginibacter sp.
ATGATAGTGAGTACAAAAGCATAAACACTATGCTACTCGGTATTATTTTGAAAATAGCTACAGGGCAAAATTTAGTAACATATCTTCAAGAAAAACTATGGCAACCTTTAGGTATGGAAACTGCGGCAACCTGGAATACAGATAAAAAAGGATTGCCCATTACGTATGGTGGCTTAAATGCTACAACTAGAGATTTTGCAAAACTTGGTAGCCTATTTTTAAAGCAAGGCAATTGGAATGGCAAACAAATAATATCTAAACAATGGATAAATAATTGTGTAAATGAAGATACGATGTTTGCATATAATGGCTATCGCAACCAATGGTGGGGAGAAAATGCTTACTCGTATTTTAAAGATTCTGCAGAAGCTGTACATTTTAAAAATACGCAAACAAATAGCTCCAAAATATATAAAACAAAAAATGGATCATTTTATGTGGCCAAGCAAACCAATAATTTTTATGCGCAAGGTATATTGGGACAGTTTGTATATGTGGTGCCCGATAAGCATATTGTGATAGTGAGAACAGGACATTACTGGAGTCATAATAAATTTTATTTAGAAGGTTTTTTGAGAGAAGCGCAAAAAAGATATTAAAAAAGAAGAAATTACGGAATGAAAAAAAGTTTAAAAATATTAATGCATGCCATTTTTTGGTTTTACACATTTGCATGGAGAGAACTTATTGGAGCAATTTTTTATAGCAAAGAAAATGTAAACCTATCTTACTTTTTAGACCCATTGGCTTTGAGTCATTACTTATTGTATCCTACCATTTTTTACTTTAATTATTTTTATATTCTTCCGCACTATTATAAAAAGGGGAAAGTTGCACAATCTTGGGTCGGTTGGGTATTGTTGTTGTTTTCGTTTATTGTTTTGCGTTATTTAATTCAAGAGGTTCTATTTTGGCACTGGCTTGGTATAAAAAATTATAACGAGGGCACAACCATTTCTTATTACATCTTTGATAACTTATACTATGGTGGCATATTAATAATAATGAGTACTCTATTTTGGATTTTAGATGACAATATAAAATCTCAAAAGGAAAATTTTGTTTTACAAGAAGAAAAGAAAACCGCACAGCTTGCATTTTTAAAAAACCAAGTAAACCCACATTTTATTTTTAATACGCTTAATAATATTTATTCTTTAGTAAGCAGTAAGTCCGACAAGGCATTACCGAGTATTGAAAAACTATCTCAACTTATGCGTTACATGTATAAGGATAGCGATGCGCCACAGGTGAGTTTACAAGATGAAATAAATTACATAACAAGTTTTATAGATTTGCAAAGAATAAGATTAAATAATAAAGAATCTGTACAATATCATTTTAGTGGAAATATAAACCAGCATAGCATTGCACCGTTGCTACTTATTCCATTTATAGAAAACATGTTTAAGCATGGTATTTTAAATCATGTGGAAAAGCCTTTACAAATAAATATTACTGTTGAAGATGGAACATTGTATGTAGCTACTTCCAATTTTATAAATACATTGCATAAGGATGAGGCATCGGGTATTGGATTAGATAATGTGAAGAAAAGATTGGCATTACTTTACCCCGATAAGCATACATTGAAAATAGAAACCAAAGAAAATATGTATAACACTAACCTGCAAATAAAATTAGGCTAAGATGAAATGTGTAATTTTAGATGATGAGCCATTGGCAGTAGAATTAATTGCTTCGTATATAAACGACACAGAAAATTTACAGCTTGCTTTTGCCAGCACGAATGCTTATGAAGCCATACAGTACATACAAAAAAACGAAGTAGATATTATCTTTTTAGATATGCAAATGCCAGAGCTTACCGGCATACAGGTATTAAAAATAATTGGCATAGGATACAAAGTAATTTTTACAACTGCATATACTGACTATGCGCTAGATGGGTATGAGTATAACATTACAGACTATTTGTTAAAACCCATAAGCTTTGAAAGATTTACCAAAGCCATAGAAAAAACAAATCAGAACAATTATGTTTCGTGGGACACAAACCATGGCAATAATGGCAACCATGTCATGAGAAGTGAGGATGATTTTATTTTTATAAAATCTGATAGCAAAATGATAAAAATAGATTTGGCTAATATACTATTTATAGAGGGATTGAAAGATTACTTAAGCATACAAACAAACACTGAAAAACTGATAACGCTACAAAATTTAAAAACATTTGAGCAGCATTTAAACCCTCAGCAGTTTATGCGTGTACACAAATCATACATTGTATCGTTAAATAAAATAGATACCATAGAGCGAAACAGAATTTTTATAGGTGCGCATGTAATACCTGTGGGTGATACGTATAGAGATGCTTTTTTAAAAAGGATTGAAGGGAATAAAATATAACTTACCCATGCATTGTCCAAATAGTAAATGCTATCAACAACTTTTTTAGTACGCCAAAAATAAGATAGAAAAATATCCTACTACTTACATAAGAAATTAGTACGTTTTTCCACCATGCTGTATTGAATAATCTTTTAAAAGCGATGTAGAACCAAGGTATCCAAAAAAGTAAATGTAAAAATTCAAAAGTGCTACCAAAAAGAAATTCAGAAAATGGGGCAATGGTATCGTTGAATAAAAGCTTATTAAAAGGATACATTACTAGACTTTTGTGGTAGCCAGTAAAACTTGTTGCAAAATTTATCATTGCTATTAAACTATAAAAGCACAAATTATAAATCATAAAGTGTGTGGCCAATATTAAAGATGCTCCGTAGTATTTTATTTTTTTAAAAAATACTAGAAACAATAAACCTGCAAAAAAGGGCAACAATACAAATATGAATGTTTTAGCAAATGCCCCTATTGAAGTGTAATATGCATTTTGCCTTACCACTTGCATTTGTCTAAATGCAAGTACAGGTATTTTTTCAATAGGCAATATTATACTATCTATTTTCCCTCTACCAACTAACACCAAACTGCCATTTTTTAAATAATTTTCATTCAATCCTTTTTCTATTTCATTTTGTATTTTTCGTCCTTTATTTACCCAAAGAGAATCTATACCATTTACTGTCCAATCGTCAATAGGTTTAGCCCACTTGAACAATTTAAAATCTGATAAAGCATAATAATGGTGATCCTCATGCGATGGAATATAATCTGTAACACCCACCTTGCTTACAATAATATAAAACAAAAATGCCACTACAAGGTATAACTGTATTGGCTTTGCATAGGGTACACGAATACCATTTATATTTTCTTTTGTTATAAAGCCAGGCTTTAAAAAATTGAGCTTTATGCTTTTCAGTACCTTGCTTTCCCAATGCCAAAAAAAATCAATTACTTGATGAAAGAAATGCTTGGTAGTAAGTTGTTTTTCGTCAAAAACTTTTTCGCCACATTGGTTGCAAATTTTTCCTTTAAAAATATGCCCACAGTTTTTGCAGGTTTGCATGGCTGTATCGTACGTAATGTGCTTAGTAGTAATTTTCAAAAAATTAGTTTTGGTGAAATTATTAAAAAATGTTTGGCTAAAACAATTTTAGCTACGTAATATTAAAAAAATAAAATTTATGTAACCATGTAAATTTGTACTATTAATAAAAATATGTTTTGCAAAGAGTATTGAGTATTGCAAGTAATTTTTTGCAATAAAATTGATTATTCAAAATAGTAATGATAATGATTGCTACATTTAGGATTGAATAAACTTTCGCAAATAGGGCATTCGTTGTTGCAACTAAAATAATCATTAATCGTCATTTCAAAATTACACTTACCACATAAAATGGCTTTTGTATTTTGTTCATCTTTATTCCAAACAATGGCATCATGCTTTTCATTTTCGTTGTGGCAATGTATGCAGGCATAATAGGTATTGCAGCACTTAAATTTAATGGCAATTATATCTAGTGCAGAATTGTAATGTTCACATCGAGTACTTTCATCTATTATGCTACCTTGTACATTTATTTTCATACTATAAAAATACGTGCAAATAATTGTTGAATAAAAAACAAATGTTCAAAAGTAGCCCCGACCGTGCCTGCCACCAGGCAGGTAGGAGCGGCTACCCCGCTGAAGCTCTTGTGGGTGGGCTCGTGGCGGAGTAATAGCGTATGGCGGGACCCTCCAATATTGGAAGGCTTTTATTAACATAACTTGCCCCAATTTTTTCGGGCTTATCAAATCAGTACCTATATTTACTTACTTACAATAGGTTTTTCTATAATCATCAAAAAGTTCTAGATTACAGTAATCATATCTACGATTCGATTCCGATTCTTTTAAAAACTAGGCGCTTTTCGATACATTATCGTATAGTTCGCTGCCGCCTTTATATCTCAGCATGGTTCAAATAAATAAGTACTTGTGAAGATGCAAAAAAGATATTGCATGTGTTTTAAAGTAAGTAAAACTTAGCTTAAACTAAAATATTCTCTATTAGTCATTTATAAAAAAAGTTTTGCAAAGAAAAAACTAATTCTTACATTGTTTATCTAAAAAAATAATTATGAAAAAAATAATTCTATCTCTTCTTACTACAAGCGTTGTTTTATTTGCTTGTAATAATGAAGAAACAAAAAAAGAAGAAGTAAAAATGAATGAAACAGAAAAGACTTCTGATGTAAAAAAAGATGCTACTCCGGCGGCTATGCCCGATACTGCTGCTATGAACAAAGCATGGGCAGCTTTTATGACACCCGGCGATATGCACAAATGGATGGAAAAAACCAATGGAACTTGGGTTTGTGATTCAGTAAGTCAATGGATGGATCCTGATGCACCGCCAATGAAGGCTAAAGCTACCAACGTACAAAACACTGTTTTGGGTGGAAGGTATGTAATTGGGAAATTCACCGGCAGCATGATGGGGCAGCCGCTAGAAGGTATAAGTACCATGGGCTACGATAATGCAAAAAAAATGTTTGTTAGTACTTGGGCTGATAATATGGGTACTGGCATTGTACACATGAGTGGTACATACGATGAAGCTACCAAAACACTTAACTTAAAAGGTCATCAAACCGACCCTATGACAGGCAAAGACAGCGATATAAGAGAAGAAATGAAAATGATTGATGACAATACCTACAGCATGGCTATGTATGGAGCAGGCATAGATGGAAAAGAAATGAAATTTATGGAAGGTATTTTTAAAAAGAAAAAATAAATACCTCCATCAACAAAAACCCCGGAATAATAACCGGGGTTTTTTAGTTTAATTATTTCTTGCCATTTCTTATCAGCAATTTCGCTATTCGGCTTCACCCTTGCAAACTACTATTTTACAATTTAATTATATAATTTATCAATCGGCCAAGAGGTAATTCACACAAAAGGCTTGCAAAAAAAGTAAACTTTATTTACCTGCGTTGGTTGATCTATAGCTACGATAATGCGGTTACGCTGAAAAAGCATTGTATATGTAGGATTGTGGTTGATTAATAGTGCATAGCGGGAAGGGCGATTGGTAAAGAGAAAATGCTAACTGCGCCAAAAAACAAAAGCCCTCCAATATTGGAAGGCTCTGTTTGCATATTTTCTCATTTGCACTTTTGCATATTTTTCTTACCCATTCATACTCGTTAAAAACTCTGCATTGTCTTTTGTGCCTTTCATATTTTTAAGTAAGGTATTCAACGCTTCTTCTGGGTTCATGTCTGCCATGTGTTTGCGCAATACCCACATACGCTTAAAGGTATCTTTGTCTAGCAATAAGTCATCTCTACGTGTTGACGATGAAACAATATCGATAGCAGGATAAATACGACGGTTAGACAATTTACGTTCCAACTGTAATTCCATATTACCAGTTCCTTTGAATTCTTCAAAAATTACCTCATCCATTTTACTACCAGTATCCACAAGTGCTGTTGCAATGATCGTAAGCGATCCACCATTTTCTATTTTACGTGCCGCACCAAAAAATTGCTTTGGTTTTTGCATGGCATTTGCTTCCACACCACCGCTCAATACTTTACCACTACTTGGTGCAGTAGTATTGTGTGCCCTTGCCAAACGGGTAATAGAATCTAATAAAATAACTACATCGTGCCCACACTCTACCAAGCGTTTTGCTTTGTTCAATGCAATGGTAGAAACCTTTACGTGTTTCTCCGCTGGCTCATCAAATGTGGATGCTATTACTTCTGCACGCACACTACGCTCCATATCTGTAACCTCTTCAGGACGCTCATCTACGAGTACAATCATCAAATAACATTCTGGATGATTTTCTGCAATAGCATTGGCCAATTCTTTCAACAACATGGTCTTACCAGTTTTTGGTTGCGCCACAATCAATCCACGCTGTCCTTTACCAATGGGGGTAAACAAATCCATTATTCTTGTGCTGTAATTATCAGCCGTTGTACAAAGGTTTAGTTTTTCGTAAGGAAACAATGGTGTTAAATAATCAAACGGTACTCTATCTCTTACTTCTTCGGGAGATTTACCATTGATGGTATTCACCTTTAATAAAGCAAAATATTTCTCTCCTTCTTTTGGTGGACGTACACTTCCAAAAACAGTATCGCCAGTTTTTAGACCAAACAATTTTATTTGTGATGGTGATACATATATATCATCTGGGGAGGAAAGGTAATTGTAATCGCTACTTCTTAAAAAACCATATCCATCGGGCATCATTTCCAATACACCTTCACCTTGTATAATACCATCAAATTCTATATTAAAAACAGGAGGTTCTTTTTTAAACTGCGGGCGTGGTTGAAATTGTTGTATAGGTTCTTCTGCCATTTCGGGTTGCTGTATATCTTCTTCTTGCAGCATTTGTGCTATAGCAGCCGGTATGGTAGTTTGTTCGCTTGTTATTGGTTGAAGCTCTTCATCTTGGTCACCCATTGGTTGTCCTTCTTCAAAATCTTTTTTAAACGGCTTTTTTTCAGCTATAGGTTTTCTGCCTTTTAATACTGGGGTTGGTTTGGGAGAAGGCACTGGTGCTTCTTTTGTGGCGGGTGCTTCTTTTGTAACTGGTGCTTCTTTTGTTGCTGGTGCTGCCTCAGGAGCAGGCGCTGCAGCAGAGGCCTCGCTTTTTAAAATCCGTTTTCTTTTTGGCTTTTCAGCGTCGTTGGTTTTTTCTGTGCTCATGCTGGCTTGTTTATCTAGTATATGCTGAATGAGCTCTTGCTTATCGGCTTTTTTACTAGTTTTTATACTTAGTTGGTCTGCAATGTCGTGCAGCTCGGGAACGAGCAGGTCGTTCAATTGTGCTATATCGTACATAAAATTTTTTCAGAAATGCATTTATGAAAATGCTCTATAATTCTGTTGTAAATTGAGGTTGAAATTTTTTTCTTTGATTTGGAAGGCGTTTATGCGAAAGCAATATGACGGGTAAGCGTATTACCAATTCCGATGCAATAATACGAGTTTTTATAATAATAACGAAAAAATGTTTTTGGAATGAGGTTGAGGGTTTTAGCAGTTACGGGGGGGGTTATTAAAAGGTTGCGGGTTTGGTAGTTGCGAGTTACGGGTTTCTTTTAAGCAAGAATATACTTAATTTGTAAAGGAACAAAAGACAATTTCATTAAAAATTGTTAGGTAAAAGTTTGGTTTAGTGCATATAAAATATTAGATTTTGGTAATTAAAAATTGATTGCAGGTAATAATTCTTTATTACTTTATCAAAAACTTATGAAACTTCTCTAACTCCACTTTTTCTAGAGCTATCAATTTACCATCTTTTTCAAATTTGCTTTTAAATAGAATTACCCTTTTGTGTTGCGGGTATTTCACTAAAATCTCTTGAATCATTTTTTCGGCATCTAAATCTTTTTCTTCTTCTACTTTTATCACGGTAGCGGTAGAGCGATGCGTAACATGTTTCTTTTTTATAATAGCTTCTAACGTAGCCAACTTGCCTGGGTGTATACCTTCTATACGTTGTGCTTTGCCTTGCAAACCTTCTAGTTGTTTTTTGCTAAGCCCACCACGCTCCATATATTGAATGGATATACTTTTGCAAAAGGCATCATCGGGTTTTGCTTTTAAAACTTCATCAAGTATATAAGCTACAATGTCTATATCGGGGTTTATGCGCATGGTACGAAGTTATAAAAAAGTTGAAAGTAAATTTTAGTTGAAAGTTCAAGGTTGAAAGTTCAAGGTTTTTTGAGTTCGAATTTTGTTACAGACCTTGAGTTTATAAAACCTTGAATTTTCAACTTTGAACCTCGAACTTTGCACTTGTTTTGAAGTAAGTAAATATGATGTATTCTGCAATCATTAAATTGAGTACCCAGCCAAGCCAGGCTATTATTCTATATCTATCCATTGGAGGAATATCTGTAGTGGCAGCAAAAATGACTTTCCATATTCGTAAAGTAATGGCAGATAGCGTAAGTGCAAAACTGCGTATCATAAAAATACGATGGGCTATAAAGTCTTTTTTTATGGCTTTGTACAATGCAATAGCCGTAAACCCTAACCACAATAATGCCAATAGCACAAATGCAATACGAGATGATAAACCGCCATTGGCATAAAAGCCCATGAGCAAACTTGCAGGCCCAGTAACCATTAAAATATTTATTACATAGAGGTAGCCCATTTTTTTGTGAAAGCCTCTATACTTTTTAAAAATAGTATTAGAAAATTGTGTAAAGCCTGCCAATAATACCAATATGCTTGAAAACACATGGGTATAAAAAGCAAAACGCCATTCAGCAATGTGCCAATAATCTTGTTTGAGTTGCAAGAAGGCTGTATCTGGCTGTATGGGTATGTACGCCCATATAATGCGCAACATGAGAAACGAAAAAAATGCTAGCAATGCTAGTAAAATAAATACAAAAACAATATGATAACTATTAGGTTTCAATAATGTAATTTACACAAAAGAAAAATGTATGATTCGTTTACTATTATTTTTTACAGCTCTATGCACAATTTTTTGTAGTTGTAATAATGAAAAGAAAGGTAATAAAGAAGGCAAAACCGATATAATAGCCAAAATAGATGCTACAGAAAATCAAGTTACAGCGGCAGCCCTAAACATTCTTGGTAGTTATGTTGGCAGTTTTGGTAGCAATAAAATTACCTTACTTATTACCAAAGCCACTATAGATAGTATTGTAGGAAGGAGCATTGTAGGGGGCAATGATAGACCATTTGTAGGCACGGTTTTAAACGATGGCAATACATTTAAAATAAATGCTAAAGAGCCTGGCGATGATAAAGACGATGGTGTTTTTGATTTTGTTATAGACACTGCAAACTTACAAAACCTTAACGGCTCTTGGAAGCCAAATAAAGCTACGGCTACCGTAAAAGAAAAATCATTTAACCTTGAGCGCAAAGCTTACCAATATCTAAAAGATGCCGGCAATTACCCTCAGGCTTCTCAGCGATTATTAAAAGTAGATGACGTAGAAAATTTAGCAAAGGAAGATTTAGAATTCATGCGCAATGAAATTTTTGCAAGACATGGGTATTGTTTTCAAAAGAAAAATTTGCGTCAGCAATTTGAAAACCAAGATTGGTATGTACCAAACACCATTAATATTAAAAATAGACTCACAGATATAGAGAAAAAGAATATTGCTCTTATAAAAAAGTATGAGAAATTCGCTGAGGAATATGGGGATGATTTTGGGAGGTAAAATTAAAATTTAAATACTGTTTTCATCATCTCTATAAAATATTCTTTTTTTCTGCGGCTTACTTCTATCTCCATACCATTACTCAATATCACACTACCCCCCTCCCCTCTTAGGTATTGTTTTACATGGTTTACGTTTATCAAATTGCTTTTATGTACCCTTATAAAAGCGTTATCCTGCAATAGTTGTTCATAATCCAACAATGGCCTAGATGCCATTATTTTTTTATTGTCGGTAAGGATAAAATTGGTGTAAGCCCCTTCTGCCATACAAACGATAATATCTTTAATCTCTATAACCTGAAAACCAGTAACACTTGGTAAGCACAACTTCATTTCTTGTGGCTTTGTTGTAGCTTTAATATTGTGCATAAAAGAATCAAGTCTGCTTTTCAATTGGCTATTCTCAATTTTCGTTGTTGCTTTCAAAACAGCTTCCACTAGTTCATCTTCATCTACAGGTTTTAGTATGTACCCTATGGCGCTGTATTTAAATGCTTGTAATGCATAACTATTGTGCGCCGTTATAAAAATAATTTCTATATTTCCTGTATCTATTTCATTCAGTAAATCGAAGCCCGACTTACCGGGCATATTGATATCTAAAAATAATAATTGTGGCTTTAACAATATTATTTTATTCTTTGCATCATCTACACTGGCACAAGTTGCCACTACATTTATTTGCGGGCATAATTGCTTAAGCAAAATTTGTAAGCCACTTAACAACATCAATTCATCATCAATTAAAATTGCATTTATCATATGGAGCTATTTATACTATATAAGGAAGTGTTATGGTAGCTACTGTTCCGGTTTGGGATATATCATCCACCATTTTATCCCGTATCGTTAGACTACAATCTATTTTATATTTTTCATTAAGCAATAACAATCGTTGCTTGATATTATCGATACCAACCGACTTGTGTGTCTTATTTTTTGCTTCAGCTTTCATCAATCCAACACCATTATCTTCTATACTACAAAATAGTTTTTTATCAAGTAAAGAATAACGCAGGCTCAGCTTTTTATCTCCCTCCTTATTTAACAATCCATGCCAGATTGCATTTTCCACTAATGGCTGTATCATCATGGGCGGTATTTTCACTTCGTTTGAATCGATATCATTCTCTATGACAATTTCAAAAGAAAATGCATTATTGAAACGTAAATTTTCAATTTCCAAATAATGTGTTATGTACTCATTGTTTTGTTGTAAACTTATAAATGATTCAGTAGAATGATTAAGTGTAAGGCGTATCATTTTAGCAAACTTCCCTAAATACTTATTGGCTTGATCTTTCCTATTTTCCAAAATCATACTTTTAATGGTACCCAAGCTATTAAAAATAAAATGAGGATTCATTTGTGTATGCAATGCCTTCATTTCGTAATCAGCCAATTGTTTATCAATATTGGCCTTGTGCCTGATATATTTAATCCTTCGTATTACCAATAAATAAATGCTGATACAGATTACCAAAAAGCACAATAGCTTAAACGACCAAGTTTGCCAATAAGGAGGTTTAATAAATATTGCCAATTGCCTGATCTCCTTACTCCATAATCCATCACTATTTGCAGCTTTTATTTCAAATACATAATCGCCAGGATTGAGTTGGGTATAAGAGACAGCGTTTTGCCGATCGCTATAAATCCATTCATTATTTGCACCTATTAACCTATAGGCAAACCTATTTTTTTCCGCATTCGAAAAATTATTTTCTGTAAATCCAATTTCAATATCATTTTCCTTATAGTTCAGTTCTATTGTAGACAGCTCATTCACATTTTTTGGACTTTTCAATTGCTTACCATTTACATTTATACTTGTAAATATTGGTCCAACATTGTAATTATTTACTTCTAGCTTTAAAGGATTGAATTTAATAATACCTCCAACACCACCAAAGGAAAATAGACTATCGGTATTTTTTAAGGTACATGCCGTATTGAATTCTTCAAAAGATAAACCAAACGACTTGTTGTAATTCTTTACTATATTTTTTTTCCTGTTTATGGAGAATAAACCATTATTGGTACTGATCCACAAATTGTTGTTAATATCTTTTTGTATTGCATAACATACATTAGAGCTTAACCCTTCTTTTTTGCCATACAATTTATCAATAGTATTCGTATTGGTATTATAGCTCGCCAATCCTTTATCTGTTGCAAGCCATAAATGGTCTTCTTCCGGTAAGATAAATCTTATGCTTCTGCTTACCTCTTTAAAAGGAATTGTTTTAGGTTCAAAAACACCCTCTTCATATTTGTATCTTATTAGTCCATCACTCTCTGTAGCTATCCAAATTGTTTTATGCTCATCTTCATAAATATGCCTGCCTATTACCGCTTTATCCAATTGCCAATTCGACTTGTCCATACAGGGCTTCCATCTTTTATCCTTTAAAGAAAAAAAGATGCTTCCAAAATTTCCCGTTACATACAAACTATCTGCCTGCTTCATTTTATGTAATGTATACAACCGGATTGTCTTTAAATTGGTTTTATCTACAAATGAAGATATTTTTTCGGTGTGGGTATCAAAACACATCAAGCCGCTCCAGCTTGCAAGCCATAACCGATCTTTACCTACCGCTACAATGCCATAAATAGTATTATCAACTATGCCTTCCGTTTTGCTTACTTCAAAGTTTTTGTACTGTTTTTTGTGCTTATCGTATCTAATTAAACCTTTATTTTGAGAACCATAATAAACATAGTCATCGTTTTCGGCCATACAAAAAATCATATTATCTGCAATACTATTTTCATTTAAAGGTTCTTTTTGAATAATGGAAAACTGGTATTTTAAAGGATCGTACTTACATATGCCGCCACCGCTTACACCGCACCAAACAATTCCCTGTTTATCTAAAAACATGGATAGGACAAAATTGCTGCTGAGCGATGTATTATCAAAGTCAATTTTAGACAAATGAGTTTTTTTTCTTGTTGCATCATTGTAAATAACTAAGCCTGCTCCACGAGTCCCTATCCAGATATTTTGCTTGGCATCTACCAAAAAGCATCCTATCTCATTTATCGGGGTTGTAAATTTATTCAAAATAGCTTTTGAGGTAAATATATTTTCTATGTACCAACAACCATCTGTTAGTGATCCTACCCATAGTTTATTCGCATAACTTCTAAGGCACCTTATTTCTGTAAATTTAAATTCATTTGGAAGTTTAATTATTTCAAATTCCATGTTATCGTTTAAAACAAATAAATTGTTTAAAGAAGCTAAAATAATTTTACCATTATGACTTTCCAAGGCATTCAACTTATCTTTTAAGCTGCCGCTTTCAAAATATCTTTTTATCTTCCTTTTTTCAATATCTATGTAAAACAACCCGTCATCCAATGATATAAACCAAAATTTATTTTTTTCTACTGAAAACACTTTTTTAATACTAAGCCTGTTTAAGATAGCCTCCTCAGGAAAAATTTGCTCAATCCTTTTAAACGAATCAGTAGAGGGTTCGTAGATATTTATTCCATTCTTCATGGTAATCCACAGCCATTTGTTATTATCGTCGTAAAATGAAGAAAGGATATAATTGGAAGAAAGGCTTCCACGAATTACATTATCCGTATAATACTTTACAAAGGTTTTTCCATCAAACCTATTTAATCCATCTTGTGTACCAAACCACATAAAGCCGTCATTGGTTTGCGAAATTGTAAACACGCTATTTTGGCTAAGTCCATCCTCGGAATTATAGTTTTCGAAACGGTGGGAAGTGTTTTGCCCAAAAAGCGCTACCGAATTAATAGCAAACATGGTTACAAACAAAAAAAATTGGAGTATATGTTTGATGTGATTGTGCAATATTGTCCATTTCGTAATAGTACAAATTTACAATAAGAAAGGATGGCAATATCCAAATACTAAGCAACAATACCCATAAACACCTTTGATGAGGCGTATCCTACCAGTCATAAGCTATAACCAGCCGAATGTAAAAAGTAAATCATAAAATAAATATTTTTTACAAATCCACTGATAAAATAAGGGCCGTCGATAAATAAAATCCATTTGACTGCAAGCTTATTTTGGCGTTAGGTTTGTAGAGACAAAAAAATAATTATGGAAAAGCAACTAACACTATCAGTTCAGCCAAATTGCACTTATAAACATATTAAAATAAGCAAAAAGAAAAGGACTGTTATAAAGACGGTGTATATATAAGTAAAGTTATTTTTTGTGAACCTATCGCCACTACATTGGTACGACGATTTTAAAACGATTCATATTGACATGAATGAATTTGTTTCAAAAAAAGATAAATGATTATAAAAAATATTCCAATTGATATTGGCTGGTAATTATAAAATAGCGCTGGTTACCCAAACTCATATACCAAACCTACAAATGCCTTGCACTAAGACAGCCCAAGGCTAGGGAGCTAAAAAATAGAAGCTGGTGTAGGCAATAATAGCAACAACAGCTAGATGCTGCAGAAGTAACCAATATAAACTATGTATGTAATGCCGATGTAAACAATACCTGGAAAACAAGTGGTAATGCAGGTACTACAACATCAATTCATCATTAATTAAAAATACATTTATAATATCGAGCTACTTATACTACGTAAGGAAGTGTTATAGTAGCTATTGTTCCGGTTTGGGATATATTATCCATCATTTTATCCCGTATCGTTAGACTACAATCTATTTTATACTTTTCATTAAGCAGTAACAATCGTTGCTTGATATTATCGATACCAACCGACTTGTGTGTCTTATTTTGTGCTTCAGCTTTCATCAATCCAACACCATTATCTTCTATACTACAAACTAGTTTTCTTTCTTGTAATGAAAAACGCAGGCTCAGCTTTTTATCTCCCTCCTTATTTAACAATCCATGCCAGATTGCATTTTCCACTAATGGCTGGATCATCATCGGCGGTATTTTCACTTCGTTTGAATCGATGCTATTGTCAATGACAATTTCAAAAGAAAATGCATTATTGAAACGTAAATTTTCAATTTCCAAATAATGTGTTATATACTCATTGTTTTGTTGTAAACTTATAAATGATTCGGTAGAATGATTAAGTGTGAGGCGTATCATTTTAGCAAACTTCCCTAAATACTTATTGGCTTGATCTTGCCTATTTTCCAAAATCATAGTTTTAATGGTACCCAAGCTATTAAAAATAAAATGAGGATTCATTTGTGTATGCAATGCCTTCATTTCGTAATCAGCCAATTTATTATCAATATTTGCTTTATGCTTTATTATTTTAATCCGATATCTTACTAATAAAAATATTGACATTGCAAGTAGTAAAAAACAAGATAATCTAAACCACCATGTTTGCCAGTAAGGCGTAGCAACAACTATCGTAAGATTTTTAATTATCTCTTCCCCATATTTATCTATAGCCTTTAAAGAAACCTCATAAGAACCAGCTTTTAGATTATTAAGTTGTATAACCCTGTTGTATTTTATAGGCAACCAATTGTCATTATTTAGCTTATAAAAAAAAAGCAACTGTTCGGCAGTTTCAAAATCAATTATGGTGAAATTGATAGATACTTGTTTTACCCCATAATCTAAATTTAGTTTTTCATTAATACCAAATTGATATTGATTGGCATCTACCTCCACATTTGTAAATAAAATACTATGGTAAGTATAGCTTTGAAAATCTATAGCTATTGGAATTAAACCAATAAAATTATTATAGATTGCTATTAATTTTTTAGAAAGGGAATCGTAATAAATTGTTTTGCTAGAAACATCGTCATCAGGTAAGCCATCATAATTTCCAAATATTTTAATTTGGTCAGTGCTTTCATTTAAAGAAATAAGCTTATGGGCTTGTAACATCCAAACATGCTTATCAATAACTTTTGAAAAGCTCTCAATTGCTCCATTGGGAAAATAAACTTGTTCGTTGTAAACTTTGTATTTCTTATTGGTAATATCATACTTTATTAAATTATTGTCGGCTGTTTGTAACCACAAAAATCCATTCCCGTCGGCAGCCATAGTGACGATGTCATCATTAAATTTATTACTACCAGCATACACTTTTATTAAAGTATCAAACTTGTTCGTACTATAATTATACCTACTAAGGCCATGCCCACCTATCCATACGTTGTTATAAGAATCAAATACGATATGCTTTATTCTTTTAAAAGGCAATGCGGGGGATGATGTAGCATCATAGTAATTTATACTTCTATCCTTTAAATTAAATTTTGCTACAACCCCTTGCATATAATAAAGAATCCATGCATTTCCATACTTGTCAGCCGGGTATAACTCAGGTAATCTGTAATTATTTGAAACAGCGTTTATGGCAGGTAACTTAAGTTTCCCATATTTATAATTATTTACATTAAACCAAACAATTCCTGCATTTGTAGCAATCCATAAAGTATCCTTATAGTATTGTTGTATGCTTCTAATTTCATTCCATGAGTCGTTGGCATCAAATAAAATTATTTTTTTTTCTATTTTTAAAGTAATTGTATTTACAATGACTAAGCCACTATCGTATTTTGCATATTTTCCTATATAATATTTATCTCTATACCTTAAAACTGAATTTATAAGTCCAACATCTTTGTTTGAATTTTCCTTATCTATGCGTAATTCTACTATTGACGTCCTTATTTTCCTTTGCATATACAAACCATTTCTGGTACCTATCCAAAGTCTTTTTTCTTTATCAATAAAAAATTTGGTACAAACCAAATCTTTTAATACAACATTTGTATCCGTAAATATTTTACCAGTAAGGCTGTTTAGCTTCAATTTATAAAACCCGGCTCTACCATTAAGTAAATAAGACGTATCATCTATTGCCAAAATTTTAGAATACCATCTTGTATCTTGTAATACTTTAAAGGGCAATTGCGAATATACTTGTTCATTTTTTTCTTTGTTGTAATAAACAATTGTATCCCTTCTCATATTCATCAACAAAAATTTTCCATTTT
The DNA here is from genome assembly GCA_043717975.1 of Ferruginibacter sp. Lineage (GTDB taxonomy): Bacteria > Bacteroidota > Bacteroidia > Chitinophagales > Chitinophagaceae > Ferruginibacter. The sequence continues at coordinate 16,583 of JAYSWO010000446.1, forward strand.
TATATTCATTCCTGCTATACAAACCATACCCTTGTTGTGAAAAAACTGGGTACTTAAAATTTTTGTTTCCTACTTCATGTACATATTCATTTGTTTTGCTGTTATAATAAGCAACGTTGTTTTCATTTGCAAAAATTATATACTCGTTATTTCCTATCGTAAAGATTTCTCTTCCGTATAAAACTCTCTTTTTATCTACATCGTTTGCAGTAAATTCATCGTACCTAAAATTCAAATTCGTTGCACTATCAAATACATAAAAACCACTACAAGTACTTAAAGCTATTCTTTTATTACTTAGCAAGACAGCGCCCCAATTATTATTGAGAAAAACATCAAAGGCTGTAGTATCGGGAACCCTAAATACTTTAGACGTATAATTTTTGGTATCAAATAACACAAATCCTTTTGTAGTGGAAATTCCCATTTGGTTATTCCCAAGATCTCTTAAAAACCTAACATTGTTACTTGGGAGTTGTATTTGTTTATTGTTTACAAAATAATTTACAAACTCATAGCCATCAAAACGATTTAACCCATTCTCAGTTGCTATCCAAATAAACCCGAAACTATCCTGAACTATACTTGTTACAATATCATTGCTCAAGCCATTTAGATAATTATATTTAGTAAGGTTTTTTGTTGTTAAACTATTTAATACACTATCGTTTTGCGCACAAATATTTGTACCATAACTGAGGGTAATAAATAGTATAAAAAAATATTTTTGTAACAATTTGATGAATTTATTTTTGCTTGTTTCTTTAACAAATAAATAATATTACTTCACTTCTCCTACCGAAAAAAAATAATGATTAAACAATTTATGTCTTCAATATCGTTGAACTTATTTATACTAATACTATTTTAAATTAACCAGATATCAGAAAATCATTTAATGAAAATTGCAATATCTTTTTTGTATTTAAGTGCTATATTATATAATCTAGGTACTACAAATTTACATTAAGTAAACATGTTAACTTCTATAAATTAGTTGCCTATCACTATTAGCGCCATTGGTTTTGTGTTTACTACCATTCAATAACGATTAGCTGCCGATTAGAAAAAACAACTTATAAAATAAATAAATCTTCTATCCCCGATTAGAAAATTTGCACAGCCGATAAATAAAACCCGCTTGGCTGCAAGCTTATTCTGGAGTTATGTTTGTAGAGACAAAAAAAATAATTATGGCACAGCAACTCACACTTTCAGTTCAGCCAAATGGCACTTATAAGCTTATTAAAATAACCAAAAAGAAAAGGACTGCAGCAAAAGCAGCTTATTTAAAAATAAAGTTATTTTTTTGGAATCTGTCACCCATTCATTGGTACGATACTTTTAAAGATATACATGTGGACATGAACGAATTTATTTCTCCTAAAAACAAAAATCTACAAAAATGAAAAAACTACTATCTGCTACTTTAATAATTCTACTAGCAACAGCATGCAAAAAAGCTAATAATGCTGTTGAAATTACGCCTACACCTATTGTGCCTATTGCAAAAGTAAAAAATTATACCATTGGTGGCGACAATGTCTTATATACTTACGATGCACAAGGAAGGCTGCTTACCCGAATAAATACTGCAAGCAATTGGAAATATGAATTTAGTTACACAACAAATAAGGTTACAGAAAACTATTTCGTAGGAACTACACTTTCTACTACTAAGCTGTATGATTTAAATACCGATGGGTTGATAACCAAAGAATCGTACAGTTTCCCCTTGTCTTCAGTACCTTTTCAATCTATCTATACATACAATACCAACAAGCAGGTAGCTAAAATTGTTAAAAGCAATAGTTTGAATACAAACGTTACTACTGAAACAAATTTTTACACAGGCACTACATTAGATAGCTCCCATACTACATTTTCTTACAATAACGATTTATATAGATACTGGTACACTTATTATACCGACAAAACAAACAGCATTGCTTACAAAAACCAAGGGTACTTGTTTTGGGCAGACGCTGCAAGTAGTCCCCAAAAAAAACAAACATCCATATTTAGAACAAACGGCTTTTTTAATACACAGGTAGATGATTATACGTACACATTTGACGCTGAAAATAGAATTACTAAAAGATCAATTACTACGGCTGGCGGTGGTGGTACATCAGTGAATGATATAACGTATTATTAAAATGAAAAAATAATGCTATTTAATTGGATAAAAAATACAGCAGGTAGAGAAAGATATGTATTAACTATTGCAGGTAGTATTATCGTATTGTTTGTGGCATGGGTATTGGGCATCATTTTTATGCCAAAAAATAACGATGAAAAACGAAATAAAAAACTAGAAGCTGTTTGGTATAATACAACCGATAGCGGTTTTACTAGAATGGAAATAAAAAGAAGCGGATATTTTTATTTTGATGAGTTCCAAAAAAATAAAAAATCAGTTCAGCGCAAAGGGGTAATTACCGAAATAATAAAGGACACATTTATATTAATAGCTTTTTATAACGACACGATACTATATCATAAGATAGTTATGTTAAACAAAAAAGACTTTCAATTAACAAGCATAAAAGATTCAACAATACTAAATTTTGTAAAGGAAAAATAAGTATGAAAATATATATTTCGATAATACTTTTTATGTTAGTAGCATTTACAACCGTAAAAGCAAATAACAATATTGATACTACTTATACTTACTATGATGCTGCAAGAAATAAATATGTATTAACCGGTAATGAATTGGAGTACATACCTGTAAATGTCAAAGAGAGCTCATCGGGTGTGTACAGTGGTGGCACCTATGAAAGCACACTTTTAACACAAAAAGAATGTAAAGAAATAGTAAAGCTTTTTAATATGGCTTTAAAAAATAAAAAAGCACATACCATTAAAAATATAAAACCAAATGCTGCTGTAAAAATTAGTATCAACAATAAAAAAATAAGTTTTCTTCTGATAGCTACATCTACATACAATATTTCACTTAATAATTATTTAAAACAATTAATTAAAAATAAAAAATTATGAAACAAAATTAAAACTGAAAAAATAATATGAAAAAATTAATCGTTCCCACATTATTCATTATGCTACTTAGCTGCTCTGCTAAACCATGGAACAAAGAAGCCGCAAAAAAATGGTGCATGCAAGACAACAAAAAATATATTGATGATGGAACCGTAACTAGTGAAAAAGCAGAAAAAATTTGCGATTGTGTAGCAGAAAAAATGTTTGCTAAATATAAATCCGAAGCAGAGCTAAATGCTTATAAATACAATCAAATGCTAATCGGCAAAGAATGTGTGGAAAATATAGAAGCAGGGAAATAAGAAATTAATTGAAAAACAAAAAAAACATGAAAAAAATCATCTTACCCGCTATTGTAATTTTATTGGCAAGTTGCTCAAGTACGCCAGCCTCAAAATGGGATGCTGCCACCGCTTCTAAAACCTGCTTTGATGCTGCTACTAAAGGCAAATACAATTTAGATGCACCACAGTTAAAACGCATACACGGAATATGCAATTGTGTTGGCCAAAAAATGGTAACCACGTATAAAACCGAAAAAGAAGCCAATGAAAAAATGCTGGATGCGGCCGTCATTGCCAATGAGTGTAGAGAAGAGTGGCAAAAAAAGGAAATACAAAATTTTGGAAAATAAAAAATACCTATCCTAATTAAAAAACGAAAAATTATGAAAAAGATTATACCAACAATAATGCTTGTCTTCTGTATCAGCTATTCTGTTGTAGCACAAAAAACAAAGCCAACTGTTTTTACAAAACCAAATGCAGGTTTTTTAAAAACACTACAACAAAATGCCAAAGAGATAGATTTTAAAAGTACCAAAGGCTTAACCATAAACGAAATTCAATTTTTTAAAATATTGCAAACTGCAAGCAATGCAAGCAGCTGGGATAAAGCAGCGTACAAAATATTCATAAAAAGAATAACCCCTGTAATAAAAAACTTAGGCATCATGTCTGACCCAGATGACGGTGGCGAAGTTTTCTCTGACCCGGATGATGGTGGTGAAGTATATGCATCAACGGCATTGATTACAAAAGCAATTTTTACAGGCTGTAATCTTTACCCAGAAAAATGTCGGGTATGCATAGGTTGCAGGCCAACTGTAAAAAAATAACTATTAACAAAAAATAAAAACATGAAACAAGCAATTTTAATTTTATCAATTTCAACAATAATTTTTAGTTGCTCCAGCACACCCTCTGGCACAAGTACTACTGGCAATGTAGTAAACGATAACTTGTTTGCCGTAGCAAAAGAAATAAATAAAAAATGCCCAATGCCAACCGACGAAAATACCCGCTTGGATAGTGCAACTGTATTTAATGAATACATGATTACTTACCACTATACTGTACACACAGTAAGGAATAAAGATATTGATATTACAAAGTTTAAGACCAATATGCAAACCACTATGGATGAAAAATACAAAACAGACCCACAGTTGGCTGTTTATAGAGATAATAAAATTGCTATTGCATATGATTATAAAGATAAGGATGGCAAATTTTTAAGTTATTTTATTTGTGGAGAAAAATAATAAACGAATCAAACTTATAAAATGAAAAAAAATATATTTAGTGTTGCATTAATTTTTATTTTTAGCGGCACTTTTGCACAAAACGTAGGCATTGGCACCACCACACCTACACTAGGCAAGCTAGAAATAAAAGGTGCAGCAGGCGCAGGAACAACTGTAGCCGCCTTTGGCACTGATGGTGCAGGGCTTTCTATACAAAAAGATGCACTCGGTCCCATCATTGGTTTTAATCATTATAGAGATTTAACCATTGCAAATTCCCAAGGTAAACATTTTGCCAATGGCTTTGCAGGCATACTTGCACAAGAGGCAGCCAACGGAAAAATAAAATTTGATATGTATGATTTTGGTGTAAAAGATG
>JAYSWO010000447.1:0-21486 GCA_043717975.1 Ferruginibacter sp.
CTTAAAACTTATACGACGAATTAGAGATGAAGTGCATCGCTTTGGCATTACCCATCATAGAAACAAACGAAGCAAAGGCACTTTTAAAAACGAATTACAAGGTATAGTAGGAATTGGAAAACAAACCGCAGATTTATTGCTGAAAGAATTTCGTTCTATAAAAAAAGTAAAAGAAGCTAGTGATGTAGATATTGAAAAATTGATTGGCAAAGCAAAACTAAAAATCTTAAAAACTTCCCTACAATAAAAGCCCTCCGAAATTTCGAAGGGCTTTCATCTTATATCTAAAATCTTTAAATCTTACATCTCTTAGTAACTCCACAAATCTTGCTCGTAGTTAAATATTTTTTCTTTAATATTTTCACCTTCTAGCAATTGTAGAATTGGGTTTTCACTTAATCCTTTGTAATTTTTGATTAGCTGATCGTAAGGATTATCAATGGTACTTTTTATAATACGACCATAAAACATACGGCTTTCAAACAACTCTTCCCAACTCATACGAGCGCCATAGTTTTTACCGTTATACACTTCGTACTTTGCAAATGTTGCACGCATATCAGGGTAGTACACCCAAAAAGCTTCTGCATCGCCAAAATCCATACCTTGAGCAGTAACTAGTTTTCTTACGGGCGCAATACCAAGTATTCTAAAAAACAAACGAGAGCTTTCTTTATCAAATACAACTTCTTCCTTTATATGAAATTTATAAATTGAATCAAGATTAATTTCATTTCTCATTTTTTTAGTACCTCTAAGTTCTCCATTTGGACCATAGTCTGGTACTTCTACTTCTTCACCTCCAATTGCTTTAGCAACTTCACTTCTTGTCATAGGTGTTGTAAAGCGATCATCAGCTGCGCTAAAAACGGTTACTGCACTATCTTGTATAGCTTGCAATAAAATCGAAATGAAACGTTGGTTACCATTATCCTGATCAGCAGCATATCTAAAAGGCAAATTTATTTTTTCTCTTGTATCAATTTCTCTCCAAATCTTATGGCGATATACTGCATCATCAGCACGTAAATCTTCATAAGGCAAAGGTGTCCTATCTCTAATAGCATCACCACCACTTACCGATTCGTCTGGGCGTAAAGATTTCAACACTTTTTTAATTGGCAAAGTATCCGCACTTAAAGCTGCAACGGCTACAGTATCAGCTGAAGCGCTACCATTCCTAATGTTGGTCTTTGTTTTATTCTTTGTCTTTTTGGTAGTTGGAGGTCTTTTAGTTGCTTTTCTAGGCTTTTTTTGAGCCATTGCAGAATTCCCTACAGCTACAAGGAAAATACAAAGAAAAAGATACTTAATAATTTGCTTATTCATAATGATATTTTTAAAACTCACTTATTTTAATATAAAGATATTGCTGCCTCATCGATAGCTCTTACTCCATCTGGCCCTTGTACTTTAATATTTGTAAAAGCTATATTAGATCCAGGTCCACATTTAGCCATCAAAGCTGAAACACCTGCCAAACTACCGCCTGAGATAGTCCCAATCGCAGAATTTGGAAAACCTGCTCCTCCAAAATAAACAGTAGCACTTACCACTGTATATCTCAAATCAAAATCAAAGTTTAACAAATCTGCTCTGCAATATTGTTGGTTTTTAAATTCAACTGCAGGTACACGAGCTTTACCAGAACCTACTTTAAATACAGGGTCAGGAATTCTCTTACATCTAAATTGAAACTGAGTTGCAGGACTTCCTTCTGCTGCTACTGTGATGGTTGCAGTTCCAATAGCACTTACTCTTACTGTTTGTTTAGAACCATTACCACTTATAGAACCTCCACTCATAGAAACTCTTGTCTTGTCCCAACCAGTTGGTGAACCAATAGTCACAGGATTATCTACGCCAATATAAAATACATTCATTTTATCTGCCATCACAGCTGCTCCCCCAGGAGTACCTACTGTATATTTCACTGTTTCTGTTTTGGTTTGAGGTTTGCCATTTTCATCAATAAACGTTACTGATACATTTACACTTTTTTCTCCTCCTCCACTTGCTTTAAAAGTTGAAAAACCTTGACCAGCATTAACAGGTACTGAACTTCCTCCTATAACAATTGTTGGTTTTGCTGCTGAACTATATGCACCAACACCTGCAGTTACTTTAACTTCATCACCAGGCATTACATAATTAGAACTTTGCCCAACCAATACACCTACTTGATCCATATGTACAACAACCTGTCCAACTTGGTTATGACAAAAAGTTGTTACTTGGTTTTCTGAGTTTTTAACATTGTTTTGAAATTTACTTAACAATGTAAGCCCCGCCAAAGTAGGTACCATATGAAAATACGCATCGGTAAAAGGTTTCACTTTACCATCTTGCCCTGTTGCAGGTGCACCATCTACTGATAAAGAAGTTTCAAACTCTTTAGCAATTTCTGGACTAATGGCTAGCATTGCTGTTCTATATTCTTTTAGTTTTCTTTCTAATTCTTCTCCACGATTTTTTCCACCTTCTCCTTTACCAAATAAACGAGTAGCTGCTTCTAAATCATCTTCCTTAAATTGTTCTTTTCCTTCTACCATTTTAGAATCGGCTTCAGCTTTCAATTCTTTTTTAAGTCCTTCTATATAAGTAGCCAATCCATCAGATAAAGCTTTTGCTTTTGCAGCGTGGCCATTCCAAATAGTTGCCTTTTCTGCTGTTTTTGGGTCAGCTGCTTTTTCTGCTAATGATGAATATAGTACTGCGTTTGCTTTAGAAATATTACTGTTAGAGTTATCTAAACTCGTAGTAACCACTTTAAAAGCGTTTAATATTTCTGACGACACATTTAATGCAAGTAATGCTGTAAGCACTAAGTACATAAGGTTAATCATCTTTTGCCTGGGCTCTTTAGGTAAAGCCATAACTTATAAGTATTAATGGTTTTATTAAATATTGTTTTGGATTAACGCTGTTTTGCTACCTGCTGTAGTGAAGCAAAACAAATTAATTATCTGCCTTGCATAGCGCCAAGCATGTTGCCATACACAGCGTTCAATTTGCCAAGGTTGGTAGCCAATGCGCCAATTTGCTCTTTTGCTTTTTGTGCATCATCTACACTACCCATCATGGCATTGCTAGCTTCAGCCATCTTACCGTAGAAACCATTCAATGCTTTAAGGTGATTGTTGCTTTCTTTAAGCTCCAACTCATAAATTGTATTTAAAGAACCAAGATTTTTTGTAAGTACTTGTACTTGCTCATGAAAACCTTTTGCACTTTCAGCTGCATTGCTAAATGAACCCATTGTAGCAGCACTGCTTGTAAATGCTGAACTCATAGATCCTAAAGCTACCGTAGCTTCTTGAGTTTTCTTAGAAAAATCAGATGTTGACTTTACAACATCGCTCACATCAGAAATGCCCGCTACACTCGTACCTAATTTTTGAAACCCTTCTCCTAAACGCTTAAGGTTTGCAGGTGTAATATCTGCTTCTTGCAACATTTTATCCATGTTGTTTAATGCAGGATTGCCAGTAGCAACAGCCAGCTTTGCATTACCTTCATAATCTTCTTTTACAGGTGGGAACACCATGTATAGAATACCATATAACATGAAAATAACTGCCTCTGTGTAAAGGCCAATTTTTAACCATGTATCGGCAATGGGTGTGTGTAATATTTTTTGAAGTGCACCAAAGATTACAGCCGCAGCCGCTACGGATACACCAACGTCCATCCATTTACTAATGTTTGAAGGAATTTTTACTGACATGTGTTTTGAGTTTTAGTTTATTTGAGGATTAATATTTGAGTTAACAATACTAGAGAATAATATGGTAACCCCGTTTTATAACGAGATTACCAGTTATGTTTCAATAAATAATTTTATAAAATTTTCTATTTATTACCTTTTTTTGATGGTAGGAGGAAGATCGATTACACAACGGAAACCAACATAGGATTTCGCAGTGTCTTGGTATTCATAAGCACGGGTACTTGTTTGCAAAAAGTAAGCTACATCTTTCCAGCTTCCACCACGAATAACTTTACGCTTCATACGTGGAGGGTCAGAGTTTTTAGCATTCCAACGTACATCTGGGTTCATATCATGTTGAAAGTTATAAGAACCTTCATAGTATAGAGATGATGTCCACTCTGCTACATTACCGGCCATATTGTATAACCCAAAATCATTTGGCCAATAAGCGTCGGCACGTACGGTATATAAACCACCATCTTCGGGATAGTTACCACGACCAGGTTTAAAGTTTGCAAGTAAACAACCTTTTTTATTTCTTAAGTAAGGTCCGCCCCAAGGATAAGCAGATTGAGAACGGCCACCACGTGCCGCATATTCCCATTGTGCTTCTGTAGGCAAACGGAAATCAGATTGACCGGATTTTTTTTTGCTTTCATTAAAAGAAGCCAATAAATGTGTTCTCCACTCTGCAAATGCAGTAGCTTGTTTCCAACTTACACCAACTACAGGATAGTTGCCATAGGCAGGGTGGCTATAATATTGTTTGGCCATCGGCTCATTGTAAGAGTATGAGAAATCTCTAATCCAGCAAAGTGTATCAGGAAAAACACGAATGTCTTGTTTCATGATAAACTCTTTGCGCTGCACATTTGTATCTCTATTAAAAGCAGAAGCTTTGTAATCGAAAATTTCTGAATGATATATTATTTTAGTAGCGTCTAATTCTTTTTTACCAAAGATTCTGTTATCAGCTGTTACAATCATAGCATCTATTTTTTCAATAGTTGCTTTATCACCCCACTTAATGGTACCTGCTTTTTTCCAATCTACATATTCATTACCATCTTGCCCTTGCTTTACATAGCCCATAAGCTTAGCAGCTATAGAATCTCTTACCCAATTGGTAAATTGACGATACTCATTGTTGGTAATTTCTGTAGCATCCATCCAGAAACCACTAATAGAAACTTGCTTGTTTCTTGCAGTATATGCATAGTTTACATCTTCATCGCTCGGCCCCATGTGAAAAGTACCTGCAGGTACATACACCATGCCAGGTGGACGTGTAAGGTTATACGCTTTACCCGGTGCTACACCACGTAATTGACCATCGCTGCCGATGTTTGCGTTACTACTTTTTCCACCACTACTTTTACAACTAGCTATGGAAAATCCGATAGAGATAACTGCTAAGGAATACAATAACCGATTATTCATTTTTTTTAACTTTGAGGGTATTAGCAAATGTAATAATAATTCTCCTGCAAAAAACACAGGTTGCTCGCTCATGGCTGTTAATTTTTCTTAACAATTATATGAACTGTGCTTAATAATAACGAGCCATTTTAATAAATATTGTGGCACGTTATTGTTAAAAAACCTGTTTTTCAATATCCCCCAATACATCGGTAGTGGTATCATATGGAAACTTACACGTTGAATTAAGGCATAAATATAGGAATGTTTTTTCAAAAACAGGTTTTTCTGCTAATAACGGCATACTAGAAAGTGCATCTGTAGATTGTAAAATTTTATTTGGTAAATATTGAAGCAGCATTTCTTTCAGTAAAGGAATCATGTTAGTACCGATTATTGCGATTTCATTTATACCCGCCGCTATATTTATAGCCAGTGCGGCCCAAATACCAAATGAGTTAGGGTGTTTCGATACGATAGTTTTGAGGGATTCTATCATCGAAACACTCTTTTGATGCCATTCTTTGTTATCAAAAACAATAGAAAGGTAGTGTATATTTTTTGCCATAACCCCGTTTGCGGAGGGTGTGGCACCATCGTACAACTCTATTTTTCTAAATATTACATCTTGCTGTTGTTTTGATGTGAAGAAAAAAAAGTTACTGTCTTCATCTGTAAAATTTTCAAAAACAAATATGGTTAATTCTTTTGCTTTGTACAAATACGCTTCATTGCCTGTAATTTCTTGTAAATGAATACATGCTTCTATTAAATACGCATAATCGTCTAAAAATGCGGGATATTTGGCTTCTCCATTCTTATATGTATGATAATAACGATTGTCTTTTTCAATAAAAAATTGCTCTATAAATTGAAATAATTCTTCTGCGGCTATCTTGTATTTATCTTCTTGCAATACGGCATAGGCTTTACAAAAGGCTGTAATTAGCAACGCATTCCACCCCAATAAAATTTTATCATCTGTACTTGGCCTCACTCTCTTATTTCTTTCTGCTAACAATATTTTTTTTGATGATTCTATACTGGTTTTTGCATCTCCTAAAGAAATGTTAAATTGTTTTGCTACCTCTTCCAAGGGCTTCACAATTCTTAAAATATTCTTCTCTTCCCAGTTTCCATGTATGGATATATCATAATATATATTGAACAAATCTGCATCTTTTTTTAAAATGGTATCAATTTCTGTTTTATCCCACACATAAAACTTTCCTTCTATACCTTCACTATCCGCATCTATGGCTGCATAATAACCTCCATTGGCATTTTTCATTTCTGCAAAAAGGAAATTACCTACATGCTCTACTGCGTTTTTATATTCGTCTTTCTTGGTAAGTAAGTAGGCATTGCTTAATGCTACCATAAAAAGGGCGTTATCGTATAGCATTTTTTCAAAATGTGGTGCCAACCATTCTCCATCTGTGCTGTATCTACATAGTCCGCCTGCTAATTGGTCGTATATCCCTCCGTTGTACATTTTAGTTAAACAAAGTTCAGCATGCTGCAATGCTGCTTCATCTTTTAAAAAATGAGCGCACTGCAAAAGTGCATTTATAGAAAATGTTTGGGGAAACTTCGGAGCTGCACCAAAACCACCTTCTACTATATCGGCAGTACTCAATAAATTTTGTAAAGTGGTAATTACATCTTCTTTTGTAAAACTTGGCTTTCCATTATCCAATTGTATGGCATTTTTTATTTGTCCATAATTATTGGATTTTTTTAAATGATTAATTAGTGTTTCGGCCTGTTTCTCCATTTCCTCCCTGCGATTGTGCCAAGCATCATGTATGCTTGTAAGCACATCCGTCCATGAAGCTCTGTTAAAAGCCTTGCTAGGAGGAAAATAAGTACCGCCATAAAACGGCTTTGCATCAGGAGTAAGAAAAACATTGAGTGGCCAACCTCCACTACCCGTAATGGCTTGCACAGCATCCATATAAATGTGATCTATATCCGGCCGTTCTTCTCTATCAATTTTAATATTGATAAAAAAATCGTTCATTATTGCAGCAGTGGCATCGTTTTCAAAACTTTCTCTTTCCATTACATGACACCAATGGCATGCTGAGTATCCGATACTAACCAAAATAGGTTTATCTAAATCTTTTGCCAATTGCAAAGCTGCTGGCCCCCAAGGCTGCCAATGCACCGGATTATGTGCGTGCTGTAGTAAATATGGGCTTGTTTCGTGTATGAGTTCATTTTTCATAATGCCATTATCAATTTTGTGTATAGTCACACAAAATTAAGCTGTTATTATTGGGCATATTAAGATGTAATAGGAAATAGAATAAATAAAATACCAATTATTTTTTCTTTGTGGATAATGATTGTAGGTACTTATCTAATGCACTAACCATACCTGGAGATTGTGGTACTGGCGCTTTTATATCTAAACTAATACCTGCTTCTTCTGCAGCTTTAAACGTATTTTGACCGAAGGCACCAAACACATTTCCGTTTTGCTGATAATCAGGAAAATTTTCCATAAAACTTTTTACACCACCAGGTGTGAAGAAACAAATGATATCGTAATTTTTGCCAATTACTTTTTTTAAATCGTTGTTTACAATATTATATAAAACGGGCGTGGCGTATTCACATTTATTGTGTTTTAGCCAGTTGGTAATTTCGCTATCAAAAGATTGCGAACATGGATATAAAAATTTTTCGTGCTCTTTGTGTTTATTTTGCACATCAAACAAACTCTTATTGGTACCATCTGCACCATAAAAAACTTTGCGTTTTCTATATAAAATAAATTTTTGTAAATAGAGGGCTACCGCTTCAGTAATGCAGAAATACTTTGTGTCTTGAGATATGTTTACTTTCATTTCTTCGCAAATACGAAAAAAATGATCTATGGCATGACGGCTAGTAAAGATAACAGCTGTGTAAGCGGCTATATCAATTTTTTGTTTGCGAAATTCTTTTGCGGCAATGCCTTCTATAACAATAAATGGATAATAATCTACTGCTACATTGTACTTATTAGCAAGCTCGGAATAGGGCGACTTTGCTCCTTCCGGCTGTGCTTGTGCAATCAATATTTTTTTAACCTTTTTAGTTGGTAATACCTCAGGTTTTTCTGCTTTATTTAGCATACAGATTTCTATCAGGCTGCAAAATTAGGTTTTTATTCCGAAATATAGCGTTACTGCCTTATAAATAAGCAGCAATGGCAGTATTTCCACTCCACCAACATATACAAAAAAATGAAACCTACTGATTTTTAATCTACTTTGAAGGAGTGAATAAGATCTTAAAAAACGAATGATGAATAAAATGGCAATAAATATGAAAGAAATAAATATTGCGTAAGAAGCTATTTGATATGTACTAAAAGCCATAAAAGTAATGATAGGCAATAAAAAAATGCCAATAACCTTGTTTAGCAAAAAGATAATAAATATGTACGTATCTGCTTCTGACTGATAATTGCTAACCCACCCAGTAAACTTTAAAGATAAATATTTTACGGTATAAGAGATAGCGATAACGGCCACACAAATAAAAAGAACATACCAGTCAATTTTTTGATGATTGCCATAAAAATATTGGAGTAAAAAATAGGCGTATAAACCGGTGGTAATTATAAAAAAAATATTAAAGATAAGTGATGGAACTTTGGCTTGTTCCAACTGGTCTGTAAGTTGGTTTTGCCTAAGCGATGTATTAAAGAAAACCCTGAAAAGGGTATTAAAATATCTACTAAACAAAGTACGAGCAATACCAAGCACAAAAAAGAGTGTCAATATTAAATAAAAAAATGGCTGTTTGTTTTGTACTTTTTTTGGAATGATATCCAAAGCTTGAGGAGCTCCTTTTGCATTAAGCAAAAAATTACTATCCAATAATTGTAGATATGGGTTTGTAAAAGATTTTGTAGAATCAATGGTTACCAAGGTTTGTATAGGCACAACTACCTCTTGTGCAGATACACATAACAGTAAAAACCAACACAAAAAAGATGCAAATAAAAAAGCCTTCACAATTACAAAAAATTTATTGCGCAAAAATAAGTAGTTGCTTTGCTAAAAAGAATTTTAAAAATAGTTGATATAACCAAAATGAATTTTAGAAGCTTGGCGAAGGTTAAAGGGCACATCGTCTCTTTTACCCAAAGCTAGACTGAGATTGAGTAGCCCAGCTTTTGTTTGCAATACAATACCTAATCCTACACTCGTAAAAAAATTATTATTGTTGATGGTTTGGTACGCAGTTTTTGTACCAGCTGCATCTACAAAGCCAAAAATGTAAGAATTGAGCCCATTTAAAAAACGATACTCAGCAGTAATTACTCCATACTGTGTGGCATAAATACTCTCTTCGTCAAAGCCACGCAATAGCTTATAGCCGCCAATTTGAAAAACTTCGTTCCTAAAAATATTGGGACTGTTGTAGATACCCGCATTTATAGCTGCCTTAAAAGCGCTAGATTTAGACAACTTAAAATAATGTGCTGCAGCTAGCTTTACTCTTAATTGATAACTTTTTAGTTTTATAGAATCGTATAAGCTTTCATAATTGTAGGTTGGAGATTTTAAAGACAGTATATCATTGTTTTTTTGAATGGTTTTTATACCTGTAATTATACTGAGGTTTATGTCGTTTCCACTAATGGGATTAAACCTGTAATTTGTATTTCTATATTCGTAATTAATACCCGCATTTACAGATTTTACATCAATAATATCTGGCAATTTTTTTTGCTGCCTTATTACATTGGTGTCTATGCCACCTTGCAATACATTGTTATTTTGCCACTGTACAATAATTTTACCTGCTTGGTGTTTTGAAAGATTAAGTTGTAACCCCGCTTGTGCGTTTACTTGTAAAAAGCTAGAGTCTTTTTTAAAAAACTCAAACAAAACACTCACACCAAAAGGAGAATTAAAAATATATGGCTTTTCGTATCCAAGATTTAACCTTGGAGACTTTGGCTGCAAAGCTTGATATTTTAGCAACAGCCCCTCGCCTGCTCCAAATACATTTTTAAGATCAAGATTTACATCACCCGTTAATTGAAATTTACCTGTATTATTGGCATCGGGCAAAAAACCAAAAATAGCACTTGCCTCGCTACTCTTTTTTGTATTTACGTTTATATTTAAAATAGCACCTGAACCTAGCATGTTTAAGGAAGAAACACTTACAGGGTCTGCAAACGGGAGTTCCAACAATTTTCTATCTACATCTACTAATTTTTCATAGCTATAAGTACTTCCATTAGAAATATTTAAATACCGTTGCAGAAATTTAGCATTGAGTTTTAACTTTCCATAATTTTTAATGCTATCAATCTTATACAACAAAATTTTATTTACCGTTAATGCTGCGGAAATGTTGTTTTCAATAATGGTTACACTATCTAAATAAATAAGTGCAAAAGGATACCCTTCGTTTGCATAAATACTCAATAATTTTTCTTTTATGGTTTCTACTTCAGCAATATTTAATGGCTTATTGGCAAAGCCTTTTTCATCGTAACCACTTTTACTTAATATATTCTTTTCTATACCAGTTGTACGAAGTTGTATCCACTCATATTTTTTTCCGATATATAAAATGATGTGGAGGGTATCTCCAATTTGCCAACTACTATCAATAGAAGCAATGGGGTAACCTTTTGTGGAAAGTATTTTAGGCAATGAATTTGCATAACCAAATAATGATTGAATATCTATAAATGAGGTTTTAATGCTTGGTAGCTCTGCTACAATGATGCTATCTTTGTGATGTATTGATAAAGTATATGCATTGGTAACATTGGTATTTTTTTGAGCTAAAATATTCAAATGCAGCATGCACATGATACATATGAGTGCGATGGCGTACCCTATCTTTTTTGTGCAAACATTCATCATTCTAATGGTAGTAATTTTTTATAAAAAGTAAATTTACAATTCTTTGGCTGGTATTTATATTCATATTCCATTTTGCAAGCAAGCGTGCACATATTGTAATTTTCATTTTTCGGTTTCTCTTAACAATAAAGAAGCCCTGATACAAGCACTGACAAAAGAAATACTACTACAAAATAATTTTATAACAGAAACCAACATACAAACCATTTATATTGGTGGTGGCACACCAAGTTTATTATCGATTGAGGAATTGCAATTGATTTTTGATAGCATTAAAAACAAATTTGTAATATCTGAAGATGTCGAAATTACCTTAGAAGCAAACCCCGATGATATTAGTAAAAATTTGCTTGCGCAATGGAAAGCTGTAGGTATAAATAGGCTTTCGGTAGGCTTACAATCTTTTAACGAAGCGGAATTAAAATGGATGAATCGTGCGCACAATGCTGCTCAGGCTTTACAGTGTTTAGATGATATTAAGACTGCAGGCTTTACAAACTATTCTGTAGATTTAATTTATGGATCACCGTTGCAAACCAATGAAGATTTAAAAAACAATTTCAACATTATTGCTCAAAGAAACATTCCTCATATTTCTTGCTATGCACTTACAGTAGAAAATGGAACAGTACTAAATAAATTAATAAAAGAACAGAAAAGCCCAAGAGTAAATACAGAAAAGCAAGCTGAACAATTTCAACTTTTATTAGAAATGATGGAAAGTAATGGCTACGAACAATATGAGATAAGTAATTTTTCGAAACCCGGTTTTAGAAGCAAGCACAACAGCAGCTATTGGCAAAGCAAGCCCTACTTTGGGTTTGGCCCATCTGCACATTCTTTTAATGGCATTGATAAAAGAAGGTGGAATGTATCTAACAACAGTTTGTATATACAATCAATAGAAAAAAATAGTATCCCTTACGAAGAAGAAATATTAACAGATAAAGATTGTGTAAATGAGTATGTGATGACATCATTAAGAACTGTGGAAGGGATTAATTTAGAAATAGTAGCAGAAAGATTTGGAATGATACACAAAGAAAGAATTTTATTAAGTGCCGAAAAATATATAGCCCAAGGGAAAATTATTAATGAAAATGCTGCATTGCAACTTACAAAAAAGGGGAAATTTTTTGCCGATGGTATTGCGGGGGATTTGTTTGCTTAAAAAAAAACCGTTAAACTATAAAAGCCGTTTCAAAATTGAAACGGCTTTTACATTATATTCTTGTTACTTTATATATGCTTACAACTTGCCCACCATCTCGGCAGGTACTACCCAAGCGTCAAATTCTTCTGCGGTTACATAACCCAATTTAACAGCCATTTCTTTTAGGGTTGTGCCTTCTTTATGGGCTGTCTGCGCTATTTCGGCTGCTTTATAGTACCCAATTTTAGTATTTAAAGATGTTACAAGCATCAAAGAATTATCTACGTGCTTTTTTATATTTGCTTCTATAGGTGCTAAACCAATGGCACATTTATCGTTGAACGATACACAACCATCGCCAATTAAACGAGCGCTGTGTAAGAAATTATAAATCATTACAGGTTTAAAAACATTGAGTTCAAAATGCCCATTGCTACCACCAATACCAATGGTAACATCGTTGCCCATTACTTGTGCGGCTATCATGGTAAGTGCTTCGCATTGGGTAGGGTTTACTTTGCCTGGCATTATGGAAGAACCAGGCTCATTATCGGGAATAAATATTTCCCCTATACCACTGCGGGGCCCACTGCTTAGCATGCGAATATCATTTGCAATTTTCATTAAACTTACGGCCACCATTTTTAATGCCCCATGCATTTCTACTATGGCATCATGCGCAGCCAATGCCTCAAATTTATTTTCAGCCGTTGCAAATGGTAAGCCAGTAAGTGTGGCAATATGTTTGGCTACATTTTCAGCATAACCCTCGGGCGTGTTTATACCCGTACCAACAGCCGTGCCACCAAGCGCAAGCTCACTTAAATGCGGGAGTGCATTGTGTATGGCACGCAAACCATGGTCTAGTTGAGATACATATCCGCTAAACTCCTGCCCCACTGTAAGGGGTGTAGCATCCATAAAATGTGTACGTCCAATTTTTACCACATGCATGTATTGCACCGATTTTGCAGCAAGCGTATCTCTTAGTTTCTTTATACCTGGTATGGTTACATCTTGCAAAATTTTATATGCAGCTATATGCATAGCCGTAGGAAAAGTATCGTTGCTACTCTGGCTTTTGTTTACATCATCATTTGGGTGTAGAAACTTTTCTTTGTCTGATAATTGTCCACCATTTAAAACATGCCCACGATAAGCCACTACTTCATTTACATTCATATTACTTTGTGTACCACTACCTGTTTGCCATACTACCAAGGGAAAATAATCATCTAATTTACCTTCCAAAATTTCGTCACACACTTTACCAATCATATCACATTTATCTTTAGGTAAAACACCCGCATCTGTATTGGTAAGTGCAGCTGCTTTTTTTAAATATGCAAATGCCTTAATAATCTCTTTAGGCATTTTATTAATATCCTGCGCTATTTTAAAATTATCGATGCTCCGTTGGGTTTGTGCGCCAAAATATGCATCAATAGGCACCTGTACTTCGCCCATGGTATCTTTTTCTATTCTATATTCCATTTTATAAAAAATTAAATTTTAATAATGGCAAATATAAGAAAGGATTGGGTGTGTTAATGGTAAGAAAATGTGCTATAGAAGGATATTTACTAAAAAATATTTTTTTGCAAAAGAGATGAACGGCATTAAAAAATTGTTACCATTGACAAACAAAAACACTACGCTGTAAAAACCGAGCCGTTTTTGCAGTTGACAGCTAATGTAATGCTACTCGTTTCATTATAATAAAGTGTCATTAACTTAACCGTATGAATTATTTACGCTAAAAACGAAAATGCCCCTCAGTAGAAACTGAGCGGCTTTAACGATTGCTTGCTATATATGAAATTTTTAAATTATTTTATTTGATATTTGCAAAAATTATTGAAAATTTCTTTCTCACAAATAGAAAAGCTTTTTTATAATTCTGTGTTTAATGATTGTTTTTAAAAACTTGCTTTTGTAAAATTAAGGTTGTGCATTAATATTAAAATACATTTTTGATACGCTTTTTGTTATCGTAAAATCAATTTTAAAACACGTCACCCTTTTACGGTATTGGGTTTTATAAAAATTAAATCATTATGGTCAACAAGTTTACAGATACATTATTTCAATTGGTACGCTCTTTAGAAAAAGCGGAGAAAAGACATTTTAAATTATTTATCAAAAGAAGTTCTGGTAATGAAGATTTAAAAATAATAGAATTATTTGATGCGCTTGATAAGCTAGAAGAATACGACGAAGCATTATTACTGAAAAAACTACGCACCATAAAAAAACCGCAGCTATCCAATGTAAAAGTGCATTTATATAAACAACTTTTGGCTAGCCTTCGATTGCTAAAAAGCACTGAAAGCATAGATCTACAATTAAATGAGCAATTTGACTTTGCACATATTTTATATAAAAAGGGATTGTATTTTCATAGTCTTAAAATTTTAGATAAAGCTAAAGAAACAGCCAAAGCAAACCACAAAGTAAATTTTTTATTACAAGCTATTACATTAGAAAAAAGAATAGAAACTTTACATATTACAGGCCCAACAAAAGCACGTATAGTAGATTTAGCGGAAGAAATAAATGAAGTTACTTCCAAAATAGATACATTATCGAGACTGAGCAATTTAACCATGCTTTTGTACAATTGGTTTATTAAAAACGGGCATGCAAAAAATAAAAATGATGAAAAACGAATTGTAGAATATTTTCAAAATAATTTACCAAAAAACGATTGGGACAAGGCAGGTTTTTATGAAAAATTATATTTATACCAAAGCTGTAGTTGGTTTGCTTATATAAAACAAGACTTTTTAAATTACTACCGATGGAGTCAGAAATGGGTAGATATTTTTGAAGAAACGCCTTTGATGATGCGTGTAGAAACAGGGCATTACATAAAAGGATTGCATACATTGCTAAATGCTCATTTTACTTTACGCAATTTTAAGAAAATGGATGAGGTACTTACTCATTTTGAAAAATTTGCTGAGTCTGATAGAGTAAGGTTGCATGATAATTTTAGAACTCAAGCATTTATTTATATATATAGTGCTAAACTAAATTTACACAGTATTAGAGGGAGTTTTAATGAAGGGCTACAATTGGTGCCTCCTATTTTAAAAGGCTTAAAAGAAGATGAATTGTTTATTGATGAGCATAGAATAATGCTTTTTAATTACAAAATAGCCACCTTATACTTTGGCTCAGGCAACTACAGCAGTTGTATAGATTTTGTGCAAAAAATTATAAATGAAAATACGGATGTAAGAAGCGATTTGCAGAGCTATGCAAGACTCATTCATTTAATGTCACACTATGAGCTTGGCAATTACGAGTTAATGGAGTACCTCACTAAATCTGTGTATAGGTATATGGCAAAAAAAGAAAATCTTACTATTGTTGAAGAAGAAATGTTTACATTTTTGAGAAAATCATTTCACAATTCTAGAAAAGAAATGGAGCAAGCGCTCGTAAATTTTTTAGAGAAAATTAAAAATTTACAAAAAAGCAGATACGAAACGAGAACATTTGCTTATATGGATATAATTAGTTGGTTAGAAGCAAAATTAAACAAAGTAAGCATGAGTGAAATTTTAGAAAAAAAATATCACCAAAGTGGCCATACAATCATATAGTGTAGGATTTATTTCTTTTTTAGTTTAATAAATTGTTAAGGCTTGTTATATTTCTGATACAAAAAAATTGTTGGGTATAATCAAATCATTTCTACAAAAGCCTTTACCACATTACCTTTCATAAAATTCATTTTTCTTTTGCTTTGATAAAAATTGTGTAAACTCATTTTTTACCACAGCAAATCCCATGGTATGTTTGCATTATCAAAAAAGTATTTACAGAAACAAATACTTTAATAAAAATGTTTAACTATTTAAATTAAAAAAAATGAAAAGTTTAAAATCAATTGCAGCAATCCTAATCGCATCTACATTTATTGGCAATACTTCTATGGCCCAAACAAATACAACAGTTAAAAATGAAAACAATTTTTCGGTAAAATATTTAGGTATAGAAGATGATTATATTTGTTTTCTTCTCGAAATAAAAGGAATAACAGAACCTAACAAAACATTGTTAATAAAAGATAAGGCAGAGGGGGAATTGTATGTTGAAAACTGGAACAATAAATCTAGTTTACAAAAATTTAAAATTGAAAGAAAAGACGGACAGGTATTGATATTCAATTTATCTACAGGCAATAAAGAATATTCAAAAACCTATAGCTTTAGTACGAATTTAACAGAAAATGTTGTTGTAAAAGAAGACGATTTGGTAACACTTTAATTACAATATTACTTGTATAAAATGATGAAGAAATTATGTAACAATACGAATTATTTCTTCATCACAAGTATTGTCACTATTTTGCAGTAAATATAATCCATGGTAAAACTTTTATCTGCATTTATTGTTTTTTCAATGCTTGTTTCTTCCTGTAGTTCATCAAAAAAAACATCTACGAATGAAGGTGCAAACAAACCATCCAAAATAAAACCTCTTGCTACAAATACAACTTATACAAAAGCGAAAGTATTTACAAAACCTTTAAAAATAAATAGAAACGAATTTGTAAACTATGCTAAAACATTTATTGGCACTCCCTATAAATACGGCTCATCCAATCCAGCAAATGGTTTAGACTGTTCAGGTTTTATACTGGTTGTGTTTGGCCATTTCAATGTAAAGGCACCAAGGGTTTCAAAGGATTTTACAAATGAAGGTGTGGATGTAGATTTAAAATATGCAAAGCCAGGTGATATTATTTTGTTTACAGGATCAGACAACTCATCAGGCATTGTAGGCCACATGGGCATCATAACTACAGCGGGAACCACACCCACTTTTATAAGCTCTACTTCGGGTAAAAATATTGGTGTAGTAGAAAGTAAATTAACCGGCTATTGGAAAACCCATTTTGTAAAAGTGATACGTTTGTTAGAGTAAAAGAAATTTTTAATTTTTACATTTGTATATGAATATGATCATCGTGTCTTATTGCTTTACAGCCATGAAATCTAATTTTATCAGCATTTAAATTCAACCTAGTTTTTATATGTGGCTCTATAAATATTTTTTGAACCCTATTTTCCAATGCAAATAAGTTAACCAATTCCTTTGTTCTAATTTCATCGAACGTGAAATTTTTTTTATTATACTGAGGCGTTAATTTTCTTAGAAGGTCATATTGCCAAAACCCATTTTCAGTACAAAAGCAAGTTGTGCATTTTTCATCTAGCAGAGGTTCTTCACTTATGCCATAACCAATAAATGATGGGCATTCATTTGTTAATACTTTTGTTTCTTTGTTTACATAACAAAAAGAAATATCAAGTTTTTCCCCATCATTATGGCTCAAATGGGGTAAAAGAGGAACTCCATCAAAAAATGGAAAATTAGCATCTAAATAATTAATAATTGTTCCAGGGAATTTATTATTTATTTTATGAGCAACATTCATTAATGATTCCTTCAATTCAGGTTTTACATAATTGCGATTAAGAAAACAAGTAAAAATATTTAATGGTTGTACATTATTTTTTTCTATTACCGGCAAGGGAACTCTACCAAAAGGTTTTGCTAACAGTAGAACTATAAAAAAAACTGATAAACTATAAATAAACAAAAAAGCAATAATTTTTAAAACTCGCTGATACATTTTCTTGTTTGTAAAACGATTAATAGGTTTATTTGTAGCCAATGAAAATACATAAATAATTCCACCTATTTGGGTTAGTATTGTCAAAAAAAAGAAGATCAAAATCTTTATAAATATTTTCAATTTATTAGAATTAATTGTAGACTATTTCTTTTTTCAACTTACAAATTTCATAATGATAAATTCATAACGTTATTACTTCCCCATAAATACCGCCTTCCTTTTTTCCAAAAATGCGTTTGTTCCTTCCTTCATATCATCTGTAATAAAGCAATCTGCAAAGGCTTCAATTTCTTTATCAAAACCGCTCTTGCCGTTTGTATAAGCACTATCGCTCACTACTGCTACATTTACGCATTCTATAATTTTACCAACTGCAATGGGAGCTTTGCTTTGTATAATTTGCAAAATATCTTTTGTTCTTTCCAACAAACTATCGGAGGTAGTTACATGGTTTACCAATCCAATTCTTAGCGCTTCGTTGGCATCTATAATATGTGCTGTCATTTGCAATTCCATACTTTTTCCTTTCCCTACGAGTTGTGTAAGGCGCTGGGTACCACCATAGCCAGGTATCAAGCCAAGATTTACTTCTGGTTGTCCAAACTTTGCATTTTCGCTACACAACCTAAAGTGGCAAGCCATGGCCAACTCACAACCACCGCCTAGCGCAAACCCATTTACAGCAGCTACCACTGGCTTACTACTATTTTCAATTTTAAAAAATATGTCTTGCCCACGTTTAGATAAAGCCATAGCCTCTGCTAGATCTAGCCCACCAAACTCAGTTATATCAGCGCCTGCTACAAAAGCCTTAGAACCAGCACCAGTTATAATGACCGATTTTATTTCATCATTGTTCATCACTTCTGTCATAGCATCGTCCAAATCGGTAAACACATCTTTGTTTAATGCATTTAACTTGTCTGGTCTGTTAATGGTAATAATGGCTGTGCCTTTTTCTATTTCAAAAAGAATGGTATCAAAATTCATAATGGTAATTTTATATTTTCGAAGATAACACTTTATATAACTTTACAGCATGACATTGCTAAACATTATTACTTATACTGGTACATTTGTATTTGCCCTTATGGGGGCGCTCAAAGCCCGAAAATTTAAAATGGACATTTTTGGTGGTTTGGTAGTAGCTTTTGCCACTGCTTATGGTGGCGGCACTATACGAGATTTACTTATTGGAATACGACCTGTAAACTGGGTAAACGATTACTTTGCACTTGGGCTTGTATTTGCGGGTGGGGTTATTACATTTTTAGTAAAAGAAGGTGTAAATAAATTTAGCAAAACCATTTTCTTTACCGATGCATTGGGCATTGGGTTATTTACAGCAGCAGGCATAGAAGTATCCTTACGCAATGGCGTAAATGATGCCTATGCACTCATTATGGGTGTTATATCTGCCACATTCGGCGGTCTTATAGCAGATATTTTTTGCAATGATGTACCCAACCTTTTTAAAAAAGGGGAACTATATGCAACGGCATGTGCAATAGGTGGTGGTATTTATTTACTCCTAAAAAACACGCCAATACATAAAGATGTAAATCTTATTGTTTGCGTACTCCTTGTTTTGTTTATTAGAATTTATTCAAAAAGAAATAGGTTGCAGTTGCCGAATATTTAATGCCAAACTAAAAAGCAAATGGTTCACATCTTTTCACTATCGGCATTATATCATGTATGTTTTATATATAGCTCTTGGGGCTATTTTATTTATCTCTTTTGGCTTTCAATTGCATAGTATAATTGAGCATTTGATGCGGCTATAGGTAGTAGTTCTCGTTTTGCATGCACCTATATGTATTTAAAAATCCCTATTGTCCACTACCCATCCTTTTATATACTCTGATATTTCACCAAAAGTAGTACCTGGAGGAAAAAGCTTACCTGTGCCCATTTCATTTAAGGTTTTCATATCGTCTTCGGGTATAATACCACCGCCCGTAAGGAGTACATCGTTCATACCTTTTTCTTTTAGCAATGCCATTATTTTTGGAAAAACAGTCATGTGTGCCCCACTCAATATACTTACGCCTATAGCATCTACATCTTCTTGCAATGCAGCATTTACAACCATTTCGGGGGTTTGGCGCAAACCTGTATATATTACTTCCATACCTGCATCACGCAATGCAGTGGCTATTACTTTAGCCCCACGATCGTGCCCATCTAACCCTACTTTAGCTACTAATATTCTTACCGGTCTATTTAATGTTTTAGTCAAAGCATACGTTTTTGATGCTGTAAATGTAATCTAAATTATGGTTTTATGTTTTAACATTTCTGTTTTTACATGTAATAAAGTAAAAGCAAATGATTAGATATTTAAAGGTTGGGTTATTAAAATAGTTACAGATTAAAAAAAATACAGCTCGTAAATACAATGCTAAAATCTAGCCATGGCTTACATACAAGGTTTTTTTAACAGTCTACATGTAGTGGGTGTTGCTGCAGTGGGGAGCGTTTTGCGGTGTATTATCTTTTATAAGAATATTTTTAAAAGCCAATTAAAACGAATGGCTTTTTTTATGCTGCACTTAAAAAATATTTTGGCCTTAAGATTTAAAATTAGTTTAGAAAAAAAAGGAGCATCTCCATCAGCATCGCCTGTTTGTGCCAATAAGTTTGTGCTGCAAAAAAGTAATATGCCTACGTATAAATGTTTTGATAGTATTTTTTAATCATGATAACTTAAAAGGTTAATGCTATTTTTTACAATAAATATAATTATTTCCTAATGGCATAACTAGCATAAAAGAAAAAATTACGAGTGTTTATAAAGCTACCATTGCTAATTCTATCATTTGGAACTTCGTTTGCTAGGCCTATGTTATATTGTAACCCCATATACAATTTTTTTACCCTTATTGCTGTTTTTAATAATAATCCTACGTCTGTACTTTTTCTATTATCAGTTGTGCTATTACCAAAACTCATTTTTTTAAAATCGTCGGTAGCTAAATTTTTAAATTTACCATGTAGAGCTACATTTATAAATGGTCCTGCTCCTATAATTAACCCATTATCATTACCACTATTTAATCCAAATATTTCGTAACAAATAGGCAACCCAAGCGATAAATAATTTACGCTAACTTTTCCACCAACTATAGTATTGTAACCAGTATTTAGGTAAGATAGGTTGGGGTTTAATACAAGTTCGCCATGTCGATTTAGGTTTTTTATTTTCAAAAAAGTTTCCACACCTAAGCCTAAAGCAAATGAGCTTTTACCTTTGCCACTATTGGTTTTTATGTTACTAGTGCCAAAATCAACTCTTAATAAAATGGGCATTTTTCTTTGCGCCATTGCTGTAAGCTTAATGCCAATCGCTATCGCAAGAATTAATATTATTTTCATTTTTTGTAGTTTTAGTTTATCGTTTTTATTATTTAAAACATGTTTATTTCTTTAAATGGTGCTTCAAAACTAATTTACAAGGTCTTATATTGCTATTCCATATTATATAGTTGGTATTAAATAAAACGTTTTCGAATGGCCCAAGTTTACATTCCAATTTATTTTACACAAAGAAGTAGAATCTATATTTAATTGCCTTGTTGACTTATTTAATTTAAAAATATAGTTATCGTGTACTATAGGCTTTTCTATTTCTGTTACAAGTTGTATAACCAATATATTT
>JAYSWO010000448.1:0-7962 GCA_043717975.1 Ferruginibacter sp.
CTGATACGCTTTCCACGCATGCTCGAGGACTTGGCAGATATTCCAAATACATTAAAGGAAAAAAATTAAATAATATTCAAATGTTTTTTTCATCTAGAAAAAACAAGGATGGCTATTATCATATTCGTAGATTAGAAAAACATATATACCAACCGAAGAAAAATAATTATGGTGGCAATGTATATGTCATTACTAGCGGGCCTACATTTTCAGCCTCTACACTTTTTTGCAACGCAGTAAAAGGGCAAGATGGTATTACATTGGTAGGAGAAGAAACCGGCGGTGGTTGGTATGGCAATAGTGGCATTATGATACCCAATATAACCCTACCAAATACGGGTGTGCGTGTGCGACTACCCTTATTTAAATTGGTACAAACAAACCATGGGCAAATAAAAGGTAAGGGTATAATTCCAGATGTGCTTGTACCACCGAGTTATGATGCCTTGCTTAAAGGCTATGATAAAAAAATGCAAGTGGTAAGAGAATTAATTAATAATTCTGTAATGAATAATTAATAATTTTTTCAATGCTTAGTTTTAACTTGACAGCAATTTATATTTTAAAAAAGTTGCTATCTAAACACATTATTAATTATTCGTTATTAATTGTAAACTTATCTGCATCTTTCAAAAAAGGAAATTTGTTTCTTATTTCTAATAAATTTTCTTTTTCCAAAGTAATGGTAAAGATATCTTCCTCATCTGCTTTGTGGTATAGCACTTGCCCAAGCGGATCAATAATCATAGAGTTGCCGCTATGGTATATATTATTGCCATCATTACCCACACGGTTTACACCAATTACGTAGCACTGATTTTCTATAGCTCTTGCACAAAGCAATGTTTTCCATGCATGGCTGCGGCGCTCTGGCCAATTTGCTACATACATTAAAATATCAAACTCGGGTTCTAGCCCCATCCCATCCTCTTCCTTCGGGAAAGGTGTTTGTCGTGCCCACACAGGAAACCGCAAATCGTAACACACTTGTAAATTTATTTTCCAACCTTTTGCTTGTGCTATTAATCTTTTGGTGCCTGCGTTGTAATGTTCATCTTCTTTTGCAAAACCAAATAAATGTCTTTTGTCATACACACCGTATTGCCCATTGGGGAGCATCCAAATAAGCCTGTTATAATATTTTTCTTCCTCTTTTATAATTACACTCCCTGTAAGAATTATTTTTTCTTCTGCGGCAATTCTTTTCATCCACTCCACCGTTTCGCCCTCCATGGTTTCTGCAAAGGCTGTTGGGTTCATAGAAAACCCTGTAGTAAACATTTCGGGCAGCACTACAATTTCTGTTGGTTCTTCTCTGCCTTTAATTTTATCTTCTAGCATGCGCAAGTTGGCTGCTTTATTTTCCCAAGTTAAATTTGTTTGTATTATGCTTATAGTGAGTGCTTGCATGCTGTGAAGGTAAGAATAAAAATAATTTGATGGAATTGATGGGATTGTGATATTTTAGAGGAACTTATAAAATGAAAAAAATATACTTTATTACAATCTTCTTACTTTGTTTAATTGTAAAGGGAGAAGCACAAAAAAAGGTACTAATAGTTGACTCTACTTATTCACCATTTACCAGCGTGGAAGGAGAAGCTGTGTACCCTGGGGTTGCTAGTGAATGGACAAAATATTTACAGAAAAATCTTAACCCAAATGTGCCTGTACACAATAAAGCTCCCAAAGGAAGATACGTGGTTATCGTACGTTTTATAGTTGCCAAGGATAGTACTATATCGGATGTTGTTGCAGAAACCAATCATGGATATGGTATGGAACAAGAAGTTGTAAGAGTAATTAAAAAAGATAATCCTAAGTGGGTACCCGTAAGGCAAAATGGTTATGTGGCAAAAGCATATAGAAGGCAATCTGTTACTTTTTTGGTTGAGTAGTTTTCTAAAACTATATTTTTCTACTTTTCAATTTTATTAACAACAAAATTTTCTGTGCAACATACGCCTGTGGGTACGGTATTTTTAACTTCTCCAGTAATGGTAACGGATAAATTGTTTATTCTAAATTCATCTGCTAAGCTACAAGGCAATAATCTCGTATCTATTGTTCCCTTTTCAATAATGTAAAATTCATTATTCAATAATTGAATAGTGGCCTGCTTGTCTAAAATAGTTCTTGTAGTAGGAGCATCAGAAAAACAATTGTTAATTGTTTCTTTATCTTTTTTGCATGAAAGAAATGTAAGTGAGAATAAAATGCCCAAAAAGTAGTGTTTCATTTACTTGATTTAAAGATTAGACAACTTTATTGGGAATTTCGTTGCATTGAACGGTTATTCTTCCTTCCTCTTTACCACCAAATACCAATCATTTTCCAAAGGCAAATAACCCATATCGTAACAAAAGAAATACACATCTCCTTTTCTATTGGTATAAATATTTGTACCATATTAAAATCTTTCCCAAAAATAATCAGGAATTGAAGCAACAAAACACAGCAGTAAAACGATACTGGGTTTTTAATTCAATAGCATGGGAATATAATCAGTTTTTGTCTATCTTAATATCAAAACAGTTCCTTGAATATTTTTTACTGTATTGTCTCCAGTATTAATATAGTAAACGTATGCGCCTGCAGGTTGTTGTGTACCATTAAAAGTTCCATCCCATGGTTTTTTATATCCAAAAGATTCAAATAATTTTTGTCCGTAACGATTGTAAATAATTACGATACAATTTGGGTATGCATCTAAAGCTGGTATAAGCCAGGTGTCATTTTTTGTATCAGCATTGGGTGTAAATGTATTGGGTACATAAATAGTAGAATATGATTTTACCATCATACTATCATAA
This sequence comes from Ferruginibacter sp., assembly GCA_043717975.1. GTDB lineage: Bacteria > Bacteroidota > Bacteroidia > Chitinophagales > Chitinophagaceae > Ferruginibacter. The sequence goes on from JAYSWO010000448.1 coordinate 2,814, forward strand.
CCTACACATCCATTTGTTTTATCAGTGGCTTTTATTTTATATTCTCTTTCAATTTTGGTAGAAGTAATAGGGGTTAAAATATTTGCATTGCTTAAATCAGTAATGGGTATCCATTCAAAATCATAATTATTAGGATTAGAAATGCTTGCATTAATTATTTTGGCATCTCCTACTTTTATAAATATATCTGGCCCAGCATTTACATTTGGAGCAGGAGCTATGGTTAGTGGTTTAATATCTGGAGCTGATCCACATCCATCAGCAGTTAATACTTTTAGTTTTACGTTGCCATTGTAAGGATTAGCATATATTCTGCTAAATGGTGGTACATTATTTCCTAAGCCATTGCCAAAATCCCATTGCCATATGGTAGCATCGGCGCTTGCGGTGCCAATAAAATCAATAGGCAAATCTTCACAAAAGATGCTGCTAGCAATATTAAAAGTTGCACTAGGGTTTGGGTTGATGATGGGTATGGTGAGAGGGATAGTATCACTCACACATCCACCATAAGTTACCAAATGTTTTACGGTTATGTTACTAGCTAAGTTATAAGCATGCGTAGCAATATTAGTTGTTGTAATATTTGCCGATTGAGCATCGCCATAGTTCCAATACCATATGGTAGGAATAGATGGATTAAATGCGGTGGAAGAAGTAAAGCTGAAAATACTGTCTTTACAGGGTTTGCCGCTAATGGTAAAACTTGCAGATGGCTTTGTTGTAACGGCTACAGGCAATTTAAAACTATCACTCTTACAACCGTTGGCACCAAGTGTAACCAAGGAAACTGTGTACGCACCAGCTGCAGGATAAGTATAGCTGAATGGAGCAGGGCTTGTTTTTATTGCAGACACGCCATTGCCATAATTCCATTGCCATTGAGTGATGGCACTAGAAGTTACATAAGAGCTATCGCTAAAAACAATGGCATCGCCCAAACAAACATTTCTATCGAAACCAAATTTTGCTGGGGGAGATGGAATTAAATTAATAATTTTTGGAAGCGTATCGCTTTTGCAACCATTGGAACCTGTAACTACTAGTTTTAAAGTGAAGGGACCTGCACCAGTATATTTGTGATAAAAATAATTGCCGTTTGGTTTATTAGCTGTTTGCCCATCGCCAAAATCCCAATACCAGTTTGTAATGGTACCGCTGGCTACGGTAGATGTATCTGTTATGTAAACAGAATCGCTGCTACACACATTGCTGAGCGCTCCAAATTTTGGTATTGGGCTCCCTAGTAAAGCAATTGTTTTAATAGTATCATGTGTACATCCATTGTCAGCTACAATTCTATATCGTACAGGGTGATTGCCTCCTGTTAAAAACCTTTTTACCGAATTAACCCCATTGGCTGTAGTATTGTCATCAAAAAACCAAGTGTAAATTACTAGATTAAATCCATTGGGAATAGGCGTTCCAGTAAAACGAACTGTATCCTGCAAGCACAGTGTATTATTGAAGGTAAAATCTGCTTTTGGACCATTTCTAAGTGAAATTCTGAAAGAGGCATTTTCTGTTTGAAAACAATTTGGAATTACGGTGGAGGAATAGGCTATTGGAATAGTTGCTATACTTAACGAAAAAGTAAAATCTTGTTGTAGTGTATAAACATAATAAGTTCTTCCATTAATAATTTCTGTACCATAAAGCACAGGATTATTAATTATGGAATCTGTATTTGGAAAAATACCAGGTACTTGACTTAGCTTCCAATGGATTGATAATGCTGGGTAACCTAACTTTACAAATAATCTTGCAGGCGTATTTAGGCAAGTAAAAGTATCGGTAACTCCAGTAGTATTAAATGTATTTATTACACCCCCATAAACATTTAAGTTATTTATTTTAGTGCCAAAATTGTACCCATAACTTTCATAGTTTCCCAATCCATAGGTAGTTCCAGTAAAAGCTGAATCTGCCACAATTGTATGCTGGTTTGCAGCTCCTGTAAATCTTGCTAATGCTAATGAATAAGAAGGGTAATTAGGATGTGGAATAATTTGAGAAGCGGGTAAAACATTGCCATCTACCTTTAATGAAGCAACTGCCGAAGTAGGTAAATGAATATTGGCATATACATAATCAATAGTGGATTTTCTACTCACATAAAACAGTACCGATTTTTGCCCTTGCTCTATTGGGCTTAAATAAAACATTTCAGGATCCCCATACGATGGGGGCGAAGGAGTTGTCGTAGGGAAATTCCAACATTGATTTTTATTAACCATGTATTGAGAAACCAAAATGGGTTTATCGGCTTCAATATAGTCGCCACCTGTTGAGTCCATGTATTCGTAGAAGAAATTTCTAATCAACCCCGTCATTACAATTCCATTTTTCCTTACAACTGTAGTCGGGTCTGCAACACAGATTCTGTATATATTTCTATTGGTTTGTAAAATATCTGTATTGGCATTATTGATGGTATGATACGTAAGGTAGCGAGTACCCCATGCCTGAGCAGGAAAAACTTGCTGTTGCATAAACTCACCCCCATCTCCTCTGCACAAACGTATGCCTCCAGAGCCAGAAAAAACAGCTACTGGATGACAGCTACCATCTCCACCAATTACAGAAACTATTTTGCTACCAGTCATATCTTTACTGCATAAGGCAAAATTACTTGTTTGGAAAGGTCCTGCTTTTCCAAACACATGATAAGATTCTCCTTTATTTAGATTAACAGAATATGTTTGATTGGGCAGCCATCCATTCTTTGTAGAATCGGAAGGTGTAATATTTACTTTTGTATTATCTTCTGAAGCTATAATGTAAAACCACGAATACCAGTCATTGGGATTACTTTCGGAAGTGGTTTGATAATAATTAATAGAATGATAAAGATAGCCATAGGTTTCTATAGGCATGAGCATAGTAGCTCCAGAAACTTGGTTTGCATATACATGTGCATAAGCTGCCACCGGCACATTGCTTACAATATGAATACCTCTGTTTTGCAAGCCATCAGTAAGTGTACGAGCATCATTTGCTCCCGATTTTGGAATTAAAATTGATGCATCAACCGTATTGGCAGGAATATTTAATGTTTGTGAATATCCCGTATTGGTGATGGAAATAGTAACAGTAGCTGCCAATTCAGTACTTATATAAATTGCTAACTCTTGAGAATTGACTGGAAGCTCATTAAAAAAAGTATAGTCAAAACCATAAGCAAGCCAAAACTCTTTACCCCTATTAGACTTATCCTGAGCAGATAAGTTAGTTGTAAAAAAGAAAAAGAAAAGTATAAAAAACTGCTTACGCATATTTAAAATTAAAAATGATATCGTTTTATACTGCAATTAGTATAACAAACAGTACAAATTACGCCATTATTATTAGCTTATATGCAAGTTAGCAGCCATTTTTAGGCATTTTTCTAAAATTGAGTAGAAACACTCATTTTTATAAATAAGCATTTACACTTACACTTAAAACAAACTTTTAAAATACTTTTATAGTTCAAAGAAAAGGCTTTAAAAAGCTTCCTTTCTTGTTGTCTTTTATTTGTTCAATTATATCATCAGTCAATTTAGTTTATGAGAAAAAAAAATACATTTTACCTAAGCGCCATCTTATTATTGCTTAGTACTATTTCCTATGGCCAAGGATTTTACAACACTACCAATTGGAAATTTAGCAACCCAAAACAAATGGGTATTACATTTTTTGATGTTGATTTTTTTGACAACAACAATGTTATTGCCGTAGGTGGTGCCGGCGGCATCGCTAAAAGTATTGATGGTGGAAGAAATTGGAAATATGGCCCTTTTTCTTTCGTAAGTTCTGCTGCTGCTGGCAGTTTGCTTACCACTGCTACATTAAACGATGTGCATTATATAACTGCTAGTGTGGCTTACGCTGTAGGTGATAGGGGCTGTATGGCTAAAAGTAGCGATGGTGGGCAAAACTGGATTTTTGTAAACACACCATTATTTGCTAATACAAAAAACATCAATGCAGTTTGGTTTCTAAATAAAGATACAGGTTACATTGGAGGAGATGTAAATAATAATTTGGATTCTATTCCAAGACTTTATATAACTAAAAATGGAGGAGCTACTTGGGACTCCATACTTCCCCCTGCAGTAAACGGTGTTTCCCGTGTTGGTTACATTAATAATCCAAATATCCCTTCAAGTTTATATCCAGTAGATGCAAAGTTGAAATCTATATACCGAATTGAGTTTATAAACGACAGTACAGGTTATGTAACTGGTAGTAACTCTTATGGTGTTACCCTATTCCCTAATGTAAGTTTACGGGCAACCAGTGCTACAGTTTGTACGCCTGGTACCACATTTTTAACTTCTGGTTCTATGGCTGCCGGATTACTTTGGAAATTCAAAAGCGGTGTACTAACCGATTATTCATTTAGTAAAGAAAGGCTTGGCTATACAGGTATCAATACTACTACCATAAATTGCACTACAACATTTGGTAGTATTTCACCCATTTCCCAGCAATACAGGGCAATGAATATTATAAACGACTCCACCGTAGTTTTAATGTCGTTTAATAACAATACGGTTGTAAGAGTAAAAACGGGTAAAAATGACTCTATAGCCAATGTAAATGCGCCGGGGATTTTTGAAAAAGGTAAATATGAAGTTCTTAATTTTCCTTTTCCACCAAATGGAGGAACTCCAATTCCTGCAACGCAAGTTTTACTAGCATCTAACCCATATCATATGAAAAAAGCTAGCAGTGGCAAATTGTATGTAGGGGGCAATTTTGGCAGATTGTGGACATCAATAGACAATGGTGTTAACTGGGTAGAAGAAAGAAGTTATCCTGCAGGGCAAAACTATAGCCAACTTGCAAACTGGGCATTGGATATTGCACCTAATGGTAAGTTTTTATTTATGGGTGGCAGTGGTGTAGTAGCAGATTCTATACCAGGAGGCACAATGTTTAGCAATTACAATTTAGTAGCACCAGGTGGTTCTTATAGCAAAATTGAATTTGCAGATTGCAATACAGGTATTGCATCAGCAGGTGGTGGATCTATTACAAGAACATTAGATGGTGGTAATACTTGGTTATACCAATTATAAAATATAGATAGTCCAATATTTGGTTACTATCTTTTTTTGTTTTATATTTGGACTACCTAATAAATATACAACATGGCACTACC
>JAYSWO010000449.1:0-7949 GCA_043717975.1 Ferruginibacter sp.
TTCATTCGTGCATTCGTGGCAAACAAATTTCAGCGAAGCTGAAACAAAAACATTCTAGCAAAAAACAAAAACATTAAAATGAAAAAATACCTAATCATCATCCTCGCCATCACTTTTAGTGCTACTCTAAAAGCACAAGACAACATTAGCCCAGCTAAAAACTATGAAGGCATTACCATCATAAAAAATGGCACCATACACACAGGCACAGGCACCGTGTTGCAAAACACAACCATACAAATACGCAATGGCAAAATAGAAAAAATAGGCACCGACATAGCCACACCCGCCGATGCACGGGTAACAGACGCTACAGGCATGCATGTGTATCCTGGTTTTATAATGGCCAATACAAACATAGGCTTGCGAGAAATAGCCAGCCAAGTAAGAGCCACCAACGATTACAACGAACTAGGCGAACTAAACCCAAATGTAAAAAGCATTGTAGCCTACAATGCCGATTCTAAAATTATAAACACACTCCGCAGCAATGGCATTTTGTTTGCACATGTATCGCCGCAAGGGTCGTTGGTTACAGGCACATCGTCTGTTGTAAATTTTGATGCATGGAACTATGAAGACGCCGTGTATAAAAAAGACAATGGCTTGCATTTTTATATGCCATCCTTATTGGTAAGGCCAAATCGTTTTGGTGGGGAGCCTGCACCAGGCGACCCTTTAAAAGTATCTAAAGAAAGAATAGAAATGGTAAAGCAATTTTTTAGACAAGCCAAAGTATATAACGCCGCTGCAAAACCTGCACAAACAAATTTAAAACTCGAAGCCGCAAAAGGTCTTTTTGATAAATCGCAAAAACTATTTGTGCATTGCGATATTGTAAAAGAAATGCTCACCGCTATAGATTTTGTAAAAGAGTTTGGCTTTGAGGTAACCATTATTGGCGGCAGCGAAAGTTGGCAGATAGCACCCCTGCTAAAACAAAATAATATCTCCGTAATATTAGCACAAAACCATGCGCTACCAAACATGGTGGACGATGATATAGACCAACCCTTTAAAACACCCGCAGCTCTACAAAAAGCAGGCGTACTCTTTGCCATTACCGACGAAGACGAAACCACCACCGGCCGCAACCTTATGTTTAACGCAGGTACAGCCGCAGCATACGGCCTCACAAAAGAAGAAGCCCTGCAAAGCATTACCCTCAACGCTGCAAAAATTTTAGGCATTGCCGACAAAAGCGGCAGCATAGAAATTGGTAAAGATGCCAACATCATCATAAGCACCGGCGATGCGCTAGACATGCGTACCAGCAATATTACCAAAGCTTACATACAAGGCAGAGATATTAATTTAGATGATAAACACAAGCAGTTGAATAAAAAGTATAGTGAGAAGTATGGGGTTCGATGAGTAGGGAGTACTGAGTATTTAGTATTGAGACTGGTTAGTGAGATTGGAAAGATTTTTATCTAATGTAGTTTATCTTTTGTAACATGTACAAAAAAATCGCTAAATAAAAACTTTGCATTAATAAACCACTTTAATAATTGTAGCCTAGTCTAAATACTAATATCTCAATACTCAATACTTTTTTTAGGAGCATGGGCTTAAGAATATGAATGAGCATTGGTTTCCTGCTTTTCGTTACAATGGTTTCGTACCTCAACCATTTCCACTTCAATCAGGGCTAGGTTGAGCAGTAAAGCTATATTGGGCTTTTATTGTGCAGTAGATTGAAGCGGATGATTTACGAGAATAAGAAATTAATAAAGATGATGTATTTTTCTTATTGGCTTTATACTTTACGAAAACTTATAAAATCATTAAAAAATCGGAAAATTAAGCAAGTCTTTTTTGCTTATTACTTTGGCACATACACCATGCGCATTTGCTTTTAACCATTTTTGTCCTTCCAAAGAAATAAATGAATTCCAAATTTTAGTACGATATTTTTCGGGCACCCGAATTAAATACACACAATCTGATATTGGAACTCTACCTCTACTAACCATACATATTTTCCCAGTACACCCCCTTCCTACTCTTGCTAATAAAATATCCCCTGCCTGAGTTAATAAAAATTTATCATTTTTTTCAAGGCGATTTTTTAATGCTTGATTACTTTTTTTATTTAAAATCTCAGTAGTATGTATAAAATTATCGCTTGATTCTTTTAACTCTTTATGTGTTTGCCTACCTCGTTTTATTTCACATTTAAAATCCTTTAAAAATTTTACTTTCGCTTTAGAGTAAGCCTTATTTTTCCATGAATGATATTTAAAATCCATTCTTTCAGAAAGCGAATCGCTATCTACTTCAACCTTATCTATTATTTCTCCTTCTTTACTTGCCAAAAAAACAGAACTCTTCGCAGCTGTTGTCCCTCCTTTTTCTATTAGTAAAATATGAGTTAGCGCCTCGGTTTTAGAAAATATTTTTTCGGGCAATTCAATTATGGCTTTAAGATTATGTTCTTTTAAAATCGCATTTCGAAGATGAAAAAAGTTTTTCCCGGTCACCAAACTATCAGGAATTATTATTCCTAGCTCACCTTTTTCTTTTAACATTTCTAAATTCCTTGCTAAGAAGATGATATCAGAAGTTATTATTTTTAGATGTTTACACTCAACAAGATTTGCTCCCTCAAATAATAAATCATGAGAAATATTATTTTTTATTTTTAGATAAGGTGGGTTACAAACACCTATATCTACAGAACCTTTCAAAAGATTTAATTTGTTTGAAATGTCATCTTTCAAAGTATTTAAATGAAATGAGTTAACTGTAGGTAATTCAGTTTTTATTTTAGCAACAGATTTTTTATCAATATCCCCTGCAAAATAAGAAGCATTTTCCCATCTACTTAATGCTGCTTTTATTAGTGAACCACCACCTACCCCTAAATCAATTATATTCTTTGGAGAATTAATGGAAAACTGATTTATCAATAAGCTTGAAAATAATGATTCGGTATAATATCTTCCTAAAAAATCCATACTATTTAATAAATTTGGTAAGATTATAAAAATTTGCTTTTAAAACATTTTGACTTCTAAATTTTTTCTCTACAGGAAAATCATAAATCAAATAGGAACTAGAAAAATTTGAAGCAAATAATGCTGCCCCTAGACAATGAGGGCGTGTCCCCAATGGTGAAACATAGACGTCATAATCTGAAACATGCATATGAAAAATATCTTCTAATAACTTGTATATCTCAAAAGGGCTTGAAGCTTCACAATTCTCTATATAACCAAAACTTTCAGAGCTACGTAAAACCATAAAATTCATTTTAATGGCTGTTAAATTCCAGCCTGGGACAAAAGAAGGGAATCCAACAATTGAAATTAATTTACTCGGTTTTAAATTTTCATAAATGGTCTGAAGCCTTTGACTATCAAAACCTATCGGTGCAACAAGTAAAATTGGCTTCTCGCTCTTATGTTTGATAAATCCAGGGACGCTCTTTGAGCTTCCAATTACTTTAAGATATAAATCATACTCTTCTGCTTCACCTACGACATTGATTTCTCTTTTTTTGTATTCAAGAGGCTCAGTATAAGCTGCAAAAAGATAATTAGGTTTAACATGATTAGTAAGTAATTTTATCAATAAAAAAAGTAATCCTTGCTTAATTGTGGTAATGTCTATACACACTTTTGAACCTGTTATTGTTTTTGCTTTTAATAATTTCTCCAAATCAGGAATTAAACTTAAATTATTTTCTTCCTCAATTAATAGCCCTTTCGAATTTTCAATTTTATAACTCAATTTGTCTGCATGTTCACATGTATCAAAACTGTAGATTTCTCCTGTGAAGGTATTCAATAACTTTCGAAAATAGGAGTGCCTTTCGTCCTCCTCATCTCTATAGCCAGTTATGAGAATATCAAATTGACTAGAGAAATAAGAAGAATTAGAATCATTTATTTCAAATTTCTCTTGGTATATCATCTATTGCTGAAAAAAGGTTAGGAATACTATCTTCTGTATAATTTGATAGTTTATGTATTACTTCTTCCAATTCTTTTTGTGAACCACAAAAAAGTTTAGATAGATCTACGGTTGAAATTGGTAATTTTCTTTTTCTTAAGTGAGAAATTTTGAACGCAGGGCAATAAATGTGATTCAAATGATAATCCATTAGTTCCACTATTTCATCTGACTTTGTTTTAGTAGGCTCAACTCCTTCAAGAATTTTATGCATCACTGCATGTTTCAATAATAAAGCAGGCTCTTCTTTATCCTTTCTTAAGTCATTTAATTTTGTGGTAAAGTGATTGTACTCAACTTCTCCCAAAGTTGAATTTGGGTCTGTATGCAATGCGTTAAATATTTTCCCTAGTGCAATAGTAAAAGTTTTCAACTGTAGTCCACTAGGTTCGTAACTATCAATTTCAGCTACTTTAAATCTACTTACATAATAAACAGCTTTTGTCTGTTCCTCAATATCAAAAGGCCTAGGATGCTCAAAAGAAAATGGAGATGTGCTATTATTAAATGCATAATCAAATGCATATTCTGTCAATTCCAAAAAACTTCTGATTACACCAGAAGAAAGAGCTGAGAAAACTTTAAATCCATGATACTTTTTTTCGACTTTTAACTCGTCACAAAGTAAATATACAATTGCACTTTCCATATTATGCAACCAATCTTTATACTTATGAGAATTACTTATTTTTTGTTCAGTCAAATATTTTGGAGTAATAGCAAATTTACCTTTTCGTAAAAGCAGTGCTAAGTGCATTCTTAAAACAATAGGCTTACAATCTACTAGCTCCTTTATAAAAAAATCTATTTCTTCTTTTTGATAAGATTGAATTCTAGAATGTTTTTTTATTTCACTGAGAACTCTAATTTTTATTTTCTCTAATTCAGGCGAGGCCTCGAATTTCTTTTCTTCATATCCTTTAGCATATTTTTTTAAGTAAAACTGTATATCGATATCCGAACCTTTATAAGATTTTCCAATGTTATCGAAAATGTCTTTCAATCTCTTTTTACAAATCTCAATTAAAAGAGTGTTGTACTTATCACTTTCATGATACTCGTATTTATCAGTACTAAGTAAAACAAAGTCGTCTTTTGGCCTTATCTCTTGGCCTGTACCAGTTTTAAAAGTTTGTATTCCTTGAGTAATTACTCCAAAATCATATACAATATTATTGTCACTATGCTTTAGAAGTGTATTCAGTTCTACTTGCTGATTCAAATTCAAAGATTCAAATTCATCAATAAAAACATGAAAAGTTTTATTCTTTAAAACTAAATTTTCCTTAAGTGATCTAATAAATATTTGGATTAATGTTCCTGCATTTAATCCTATCGGCTTTAATTTTTCTGTATTATTAGAAAAGTGTTCAATTTTTATAATTGTTTCATTAAAATAGTCATCTAATTCATTAAGATCTTTTGCAGTAGGAAATTCAAGATTTAGTGATATTTGTTTTGAAACTTTATTTATGATTTCAGTTTCTATTAAATCCTTTGATTGTAATGTGTTAATAAAAGCAATGATTTCTTTTCCTATCACTATATTAAAATATGTATTAAATATTCCTGTCCAAATATCATCAGGCACATTTTTTTTATCCATACTTTTTACGAATCTTGTATCAACTTTATAATAAAACCCTATGTGACTATTATTGTCTAGGTAATCTTTCAAAGATTGGTTTTCTGCTTCTGCAGCCTGTAACTTTTGCTTCCATGAGTTACATAAAAAAAACATGGTTTTACCAGTACCCCGACTCCCTTCAAAAATTAAAGGCCTTTCTCCAATGTATTCTTTAAAAGGATCTTTCACAAAATATTTCCATGCAGAATCGCCCATGTATTCTGTACGGAATTTTGAAAATGGATTGATATTATCAGACATTATAAATGAGATGTTTTTCTTTTTAACAAATTAGACCAATCACTTCCTTGCTTCCAGAAAATCGGCAATGACCAATTAGGAAGTCTATCATGTAAAATCACTGCAAAATCTAGATTCTTATATCCTAAAAAATTAATCCCTCGTTCTTTTTTTATTCGCTCAAAGTAATTGATAGCTTTTTCCTTTTCATTTGATTTTTTATCCCATATTATATTTGAATCCGCAAAAATTCTATTTTTATCCGTCAATAAGTCACAGACAACTATTTCAATCCCTTCCACTTTTTTTGTTTTTTTCAACTCTTCAATATTTTTATCATATCCTAGTAAGACTAAGTAATAAATTTTTATATCATACTTTTTGCAAATTTCTCTAATTTTTATTATTAATTCAGAATTCCAAAATTTTTTCAACTGATTTCCGGATCCTATACAATCATCAACGAAAATTAAGAATTTATATTTTTCTAATTTCTCTTCGGTTATATTCCATGGAAATTCCACTTGATCCTCTGAAACTTCAATCTTATGTACTAAATCTCCTATTAAATTATTTCCACTTTCGGAAGGTTTATTCGAATCTAATAAAGGAATAAAAATTGTTTTAGTTTTCAAATCAGAAACCAAACTTTCTCCTGTGTTTGTATTGATATGTATATTCTTTTTTTTATCTACTAAGTCTTTTTTTACGATATTACCATAAATTTTCTCATAAAGTCCATAATGTAAAAGCTTTTCCATATCTTTTTTACTATAATAAACTGTATGAAGCATTATTTTAGTTGCGTAATACCTGCCTTCAATATCATTTTTGAAATTATTTCCTAGCCATTTTTCAAAGTCTGAATATTTAAGATAGTCCCATTGTTTATTACAAACAACTCGCAATTGATGAATTTTTTCATCAAGATATTGTTGATATTCAATCATATTTTTTAGTCTTGGTTATCTCAGCTTTTTATACTTAGTTAAAATATGATTGTTTCATTAGGTTTTAAAAAAAATACATTTAGCCATATTACATTTCATATATTCAATTTACATGTATTACTTTAATTTGTCTATATATCGTTAACCGACTTATTTGGGTTATATAAAACAAATTACATTTCTCAATATCTAAAAGTGCATTTATAAAAATCAGAACATCTATGCTATATCAAAACCCATATTACAGATTAATAAAATCATCAATAAGAATGACAATAAAAAAAAGAAAAATAGCTTAAGCGTGGGGAATCTTAAACATTTAGGTTGGTATAGTAAATTCTTATTTATACTTTTCTATATCAAGAATCTTTTTCAAATGTATTGCATAAAAATCTAACGCACAAAATATTGTGCTTTTTTTATTTTTACATTTGGTATTTAATAATATTTTGTAGTGTTTAACCTACAAAACACTCCTCGTCTGGCGCAAAAATGATGCGGTGGCTTTGTGAGCTTTCTGTGCCATTGCAAAGCACTACAATATTTTTTGTGCCGTAGGCACTACCTATTTGTAAAAAACTAAAACTATAATGAACTTTGCCGCATAGCGGCTACCCTTATATTTTGCACGGTTGCGTACCTACGGCACGCTTGGTGTCATTTATATTTTTGGTTACAAATAGGTAGCCTCTACGAGGCAATATAAAAACTTTCCTTTTGCTTTGCGGGTATGGCTTTCCTTTTGCCTTCGTTGGTAACTGCCTTTCTTTTGCCTTCGTTGGTAACTACAATCGTATTTCCACACAATTAATGTAGTGCCTGTGTCGTTTGGTATCGAAGGGCGGGCAAAGTGCGGCAGGCGTACCAACGACATATAGTAGTGTTGTATAAAAAAAACTTCTGCATTTCTTGCAAAAATAATTATACGACTAGCACTACATTATTTATTTGTGCCCCAGGCACTACCTATTTGTAAAAAACTAAAACGACAACGACCTTTGCCGCATAGCGGCTACCCTTACATTGCATGGTTGCATATCTACGGCACGATCGCTATCATTTATATTTTTGGTTACAAATAGGTATCCGTCTGGGTCGAGTAGGCAAGGGCATTTCAGCCCAAGCCGCTCACAGAACCGTGCTTGACAGTCTCCCATCACACGGCTCTTGTTATT
>JAYSWO010000450.1:0-3178 GCA_043717975.1 Ferruginibacter sp.
ATACTAAATTTTTAATCGAAATTGAGTGCTTAAATAATATGTATGAATCGTATAGCAGCATCGGAGTTAATAATCAATAGTCGGGGAGCGGCTTACCACGTAAATTGCCGCCCAGAGGAGATAGCAACAACCATTATTACCGTTGGCGATCCTGACAGAGTAAAAGAAGTAAGTAAACATTTTGATACTATTGAATATAGAAATAACCATAGAGAGTTTGTAACCCATACAGGTTTTGTTGGTAAAAAGCGCATTTCTGTAACGAGTACGGGCATTGGGCCAGATAATATTGATATTGTTTTAAACGAGTTGGACGCTTTGGTAAACATAGATTTTGAAACCAGAACCATCAAAGAGAAATTAACGCAGCTCAATATTATTCGTGTAGGTACATCCGGTTCTTTACAAGCAGAAATACCCGTAGATAGCATTGTGGCTAGTACACATGCCATTGGCTTAGATAATCTGATGAATTTTTATCGATTTAGCAACAACGATGAAGAAACATCCATACAGCAAGCTTTTATTTCTCATGTACAAATGGAAAGCATTACTAAGCCATATGTTTTTGGGGCAAGCCCGGCACTGTTAAAAGAATTTGTAGATGGCATACAGCATGGCATTACAGTTACCTGCCCAGGATTTTATGCGCCACAAGGGCGTGTGTTACGTTTAGGCTTAGCCCAACCAAATCTTATTGATAGTTTAACATCGTTTACTTTTGGACAACATCGCATTAGTAATTTTGAAATGGAAACTTCTGCTATATATGGACTTGGAAAAACATTGGGGCATCATTGCCTATCTTTAAGCGCTATTGTTGCAAATAGAATAAGCAAAGAATTTAGTAATGATGGAAATGCCGCAGTAGAAAATTTGATTAAGAAAACGTTGGAAGTTTTGGGTAACGGCTAGTGGGGAGTGGCTAGTGGGCAGGGAATAGTTTGAACATATTTCATAAGTTTGATATTTTTAATCATAAAAAATACATTTATGTTAAATTTATCACACAAAAATTTAGAGGTTTACAAGTTCTCATTAGAGTTGGTAAAAGAAATTTAAAAGCACACAAAGCTTTATCCAAAAGAAGAGCAATTTGTTTTGGTTACACAATTAAGGAGGGCTGCTATTTCAGTAAGTAGTAATTTAGCCGAAGGAGCGGCACGATTGTCACCTAAAGAAAAAAAGAGATTTTATGAGATTGCAAGAGCTTCTTTAGTAGAAATTGATACACAAATGGAAATTTCATTAATGCTAGAATATTTAAGAAAAGAAAATATAGTTGATTTTGAAAAATATGAAGAATCAGTATTTAGAATGTTAAGTAAAATGATAAGTAATCTCGAACTTAAAATCCCACTAACCAAACCTCACTAACCACTAGCAGTATGGAAATAACATTTAGCAAATACCAAGGCACGGGAAACGATTTTATTATTATTGATAACCGAGATGGCAAGTTAGCAGAACTTGATCTTCAAACTGTAAAAAAACTTTGCGATAGAAGATTTGGCATTGGAGCAGATGGATTAATTATTCTTGCCGCAAAAGAAGGGTACGATTTTGAAATGATTTATTACAATTCAGATGGCAACCAAAGTACCATGTGCGGTAATGGCGGTAGGTGTATTGTACGGTTTGCTTACGACTTAGGCATTCATAAAAACAACTACACTTTTTTAGCTATTGATGGTGCACATGAGGCAAGTATAGATTTAGACAATTCCATCCGTTTAAAAATGCAAGATGTAGTGGAGGTAGAAGAACATGCGGATTATTCTGTTTTAAATACAGGGTCTCCACATTATATAAAATTTGGAAATGGTGTAAGGCATTTGGATGTAAAAAAAGAAGGACATCTAATACGATATAGTAGTGCTTTTGAGAATACCGGTATCAATGTAAATTTTGTTGAAATTACAGGGCCATATTCCATTTATGTACGTACATATGAACGTGGGGTAGAGGATGAAACCCTTAGCTGCGGTACGGGAGTTACGGCTGCGGCTCTAGCTAGTGCACACAATGAAAGAGGTTTTAACGAAGTACAAGTAATTACAAATGGTGGAAAATTAAGTGTGGAGTTTAATAAAACTGACGACAAAAGTTTTTCGGATATTTATCTTTGTGGTCCTGCAACTTTTGTTTTTAAAGGAATTGTAAAAATTTAGAAGATAAAATGATTCAATATTTCAATATAGTAGATCATAGAACAGTGGCTACTGATAAACCGGGTAATGGCACTTGGGTAAATGTATTGCCACCACTCAAGCAAGAAGAGTTTTCGGAGCTAAGTACATCGTTAAATATCCCATTGGATTTTTTAAAAGATTCACTAGATATTGATGAACGTAGCCGCTACGAGGCAGACGACGATGTAAAATTGATTGTCATAAAAACGCCTACTGAAAATAATTCTTTTAATGAAAGCGATGCGTTTTACATTACGATACCCATTTGTATTATTCTTACCAATGGACAAATTGTTACCGTAAATTCTTTTGAGAATGAAGCCATCAAAAAATTTCTAAATAGTTTTCAAAACCGCCATCCAGATAAGCGGAATATGATGGTGCTAAAAATATTTGAAAAAGTAATAAACAATTATCAAGATCATCTGAAAGAAATAAACCAACGCAGAAATACTTTGGAACAAAAATTGTATGCAGCCAATAGAAATGAAGAATTGTTTCAGCTAATGCGCATACAAAAAAGTTTGGTGTACTTTGTAACCGCCCTTCGTAGCAATGAATTATTGTTAATGAAACTTGCCCGTACAAATTTTTTACAACTTAGCGAAGATGAAAAAGATTTTTTAGAAGATTTGGTTATTGAAACATCTCAGGCTTTGGAAACAGCCAATACTTATACTAATATTTTGGTGAGTACACTCGATGCGTTTGCAAGCATTATTAGCAATAACCAAAATGAAGTGCTCAAAAGGCTTACTACCATTACACTTTTCTTAAGTATTCCAGTTTTAATAGCAAGCATTTATGGTATGAATGTACCATTGCCATTTCAGCATTCTCCATTTGCATTTTGGATACCCATTGCTATTTCGTTGATAATATTGGCTTATGTAGCCGTAAAGTTTTTCAGCAGAAAAAAATAATATATGATTACCATTAGGGTTTATGGCATTTTAATAAATGAACAAGATGAGGTTTTGGTAAGT
>JAYSWO010000046.1:0-6026 GCA_043717975.1 Ferruginibacter sp.
CGAAAAATTCAATAGGATTTACATTTTCTAAATTGATAATTGCTTCTGTCAATTTTATAACCTTGGTTTAATGAATGAATATTGTTGAACCATATCAACAAATAATTTGATCAAATTTAATACATAGGTTGATTGCTTATTTAACAAAATATGCACATTAACATAAAAATGTGCAAAAACTAGAAACAAGACACATCCGTGTTATGTTTACGTTAAAAAGCAAATTTATGCTGTAAATTAGTGACAAATAACAGGTAGAGAATATTATCTTTTTCTTAAGAAATAAATAATGGTTTGCATTAAAATTTACCTACAATTTTAAAATTTACCAAACGTGGTGTAAGTCTATTTGGCAGCGCATACACCGCATTAGAAAAATCTTTTATCAGTTGAAAAGAAATCGTATTCTCTCTATTGATAAGATTAAATACTTCTAAACTTGCCCATATGTTTTCAAACTTTTTAAAAGGATTGTGGCTTCTTCTTTGAGATTTTTCGCTTAGCAATAATGCGCTGAAACCCATATCCACCCTTATGTACGGCGCAATAATAAGTCCATTTCTATATTTTGTAGAGCCTGGTATATTATAACTCATGTTGCTACCATAAATAGCATTGAGGTGTATTTTAAAATTTTTGTTGGTAGGCAAATAGTCTTCTAGATATAAACCTACCGTTATCAATCTATCACTTGGTCGGCGTACAAAACCTACTTCATTTCTCACACTATCTTTTACTACTTGGTCAATGGTGCTAGCCCGTATAATTTCGCCAGCAGCATTTTTATAATCGTAATAAATATCGTTGTTTAAATTTTCCTTGGTACGCATAAGCCCTACACTTATCCAACTCTCCGCATCTTTTACCAGCTCACCAAACAATCGAAACTCTATACCTGTAGCGTATGCTTTTGCATTGTTGCTACCTAGGTAGCGAATTTTTACATTGTCTATATCATAGGGTACTACATTGCTCATGGCTTTATAATAGGTTTCTGTAGTAAATCGCATCGCCCTATTGCCAGGCCCCTTAAAATTATAATCAATACCTGCTACGATTTGTGCGCTTGTTTGTGCTTTTATATTTGTGTTTAATGTGCCATCTTGCTTTCTCAACTCTCTGTAAAATGGTGGTTGGCTGTATAACCCCGCTGCTATTTTATACACAATATCTTTTTTACCAAATGGTTTGTAACTCAGCTGTGCTCTTGGGCTTAGCAGCAATTGTTGGTTTAAACTATTGTAATTAAAACGAGCACCAGCTTGCAACGTAATATCACTTTTGGTTTTAAAAAGTCGTATGTTATCTTGTATGTATCCGCTGTATTTTTGAATGCTTAAATCTGCCGTACTGTTTTGTACATCATAAATACTAAGAGCGCCGGGTGTGTATGGCAAAGAATATCCAGCAGAATCTCTAAATTCAAATTGGGCTAATTTATCTTTTATATTGGTTTGCTCTGCCGTAACGCCCCATTGTATAAAATTATTTTTTATTTCTGTACTGCCTTTGTGGCTTATGCTATACACATCAATGTTCAACGCATTTCTAGCATAGTTTTGGTATGCACCTGCACCGAGAGGGTTTGTAATTTGCCCAAACGTAGGGCTAGCATTGTCAAAATCTCTATCGCCAAAAAGGTATGCCGCTGATATATCGATGTTTTCTTTTTCTGTATCTTTAAAACGACTGAGCATCCATTTTAATTTAGTTTTTTTATTGAGTGTTTGCAAAACTGACAATCCAATAAGACTTGTGGTATAGCTGTCTTTTTCTTGGCCTTCAAAATATACATCTAGCCCAAGGTTGGCTGTAAAAAATGGCGAAAATACAGACGATGTTTTCTTTACCGATTCTGGAAAATAAGAAAAGCGAGAAGTTGAAATAATTCCCAATAATTCTACTTGTAACCTATCGGATATTTTATAGGTAAAAAAACCTTGCGCATCTGATGCAGATGGTATGTATGCACCAGCTGTGGGTTGATTGCTTAAAATATTTCTGTTGCTTCTATTACGAACCGCAGTGAGGTAAGATAATTTTCCATGTTTAGAAGAGCCTTCCAATTGCAAACCTTGCTCTAGCAAACTCACATAAGCACTACCGCCAAAGCTAGAAGGTTTTTTATATTGTATGTCCAGCACACTGCTCATTTTATCGCCATACTTACTTTGAAAACCGCCTGTGTAAAAATTTACATTCCTCGTCATATCAGGATTGATAAGGCTTAAGCCTTCTTGCTGCCCACTACTTACGAGGTAGGGCCTGTAAATTTCAAAATCGTTTATATAAATTAAATTTTCGTCGTAGTTGCCACCACGCACATTGTATTGCGAAGTAAGTTCATTGTTGCTACCTACTAGGGTTTTTATCAAACCTTCCACACCGCCCACCGTACTTGGTAAAATTACAGCCGTTTTCGGATTTATTTTTATCAGCCCAGTTTCTTTTCTTTCTTTTTCATTGCCCACAATTACTGCATCTAGTGTTTTACCACTTCTTTTAAGTTGTACCAAAATGGTTTCTGTTTCATCATTGCTTAAAAAGAAATTCTTTTGCTGCTCTATATAACCTGCATAAGAAAAAATAAGTGCCAATGATTTTTGTGCAGGTACTTTTATTGAAAACGTGCCGCTATCGGTAGATATGATACCAGAATTTTTACCCAATATAATAATGGAAACATTTTTTAGTGGCGCATCGTTTTCATCTACCACTGATCCTTTTATGCTTGCATATTTTGTTTGTGCAGTAGCAGAAAAGACAAAAACCAAAAAAAGTAAAAAAGCAAAAAATCTCATGGGTTGAAGATAGAAAAAAAATGATAATTAGTGGTAGATAATTCTGATAAAGTAAATACTGCCCTTTATTAACATTCTTTAAAACAAACCTTACAAGAATATTTAATGATTCACCAATAGTACCGCCCCCGTTTTTATAACCAGATTACTTGCAGGCATTGATGTGAGCGTTCTAATATTTGTACTCACATTTAACTCTGGCAAAAATGGCGTACTACTATTTATAATCACATCTGTTTTTTCGTTTGGAACCATATTGCAACTCCAATTGGTGGGATTTTCCCATGCATTGCTAATAGTACCAAGCCATGTTGTACTATATTTTAACATAAATACTTGTGAGTAAACAGTTCCATAAGCAGTTATAATTTCACATCTGTAATGATTGGTAAAAAACGATAAAGGTGCATTTGTAATGCTGATGGTATTTATGGTAACATTGCCGTAAACCCCATCGCTATTAATATTTACATAACCGCTACCATTATCTACTTGCCACTGATAATTTGTGCCTACCATAGTTGTTGCAAAATTAATAGTAGCAGCAGGGCATTGTGGCACACTATATTGTTTCATTAAAGCATAAGTAGAAGTATTGGCAAGCCCTGCAAAAGTAGCTGTTACTTGGCTATGCAGGGTAGCACCAAAAGGAGTTTTACTATTTATGCTAGAAAATTCTGGAGAAGAAATGGGTGTTGCTAAAGTGATATCGCCATTTGTTTTTACAATGCTTATATCAGCCGCATTGTTTGTTGTAGCAGCAAGCCATCCATTTATTTCTGCATCTGTATAATACAATGTGAGTTTGTATGGGGCAGATGGGTTACTATTTGCCGTAGTTATTTTAAATGCTTTGTTAGAAATTTTATTGCTTGCAAGTATGCCCCATGCTTGTGTAGTGCCCGTGCCGGTACGTATGAGATCAATTTTTGTACAACCAAAGTCAAATACACTAATGTTTTCTATGGTTGCCATTATGTTTTTGGTAACAGGGTTATAATAATGTATGGTTTGGTTAGGACCAAGGTATTCATCATCGCTATTGCTTGCATGTGTAGCAGATTGTATGGTACTGGTAGATGTACCTTTTATCACCACACTATCTATAATAAATGGGGGATTGTTTACTATGGATGTATTGTTTTTCCATTCAAAAGCTATTTTTAATTGAGGGGTATTATTTGTTAATGCTGGTAACGTAAATTCTCTAAGTGTTTTATTGAAATAATTGGTAATGTTATCGCCTTCAGTAAAAGTAAGCCAATTTAATCCATTGTCTGTAGAGTAAAGTAATCTTCCAAAATCTAAAAATCTTACAGTTTCATTAGTACCGCTTGGCTGTCCTCCACCAAAGATGTACTCACCCACACATTTTAATAGAAACGTAAATTTCATATTACTAAAGCCGCTTGCATTAATAGTAGGGGATTCTAAACGTATATAGGTACTGTCATTAATGGTGCTACCTGCGTAAGCCAAAGTTGAGCCATTGTTAGAAACGTAAGCAGCTTTTGTAGGAAAATCCGCACTGCCATTGTTTGCTACAACCCATCTATTGGGCGATGCAGCACCATGTATAATCGTTTGTGTCCAACTACCTAAACCATTTGTAATGCCATCAAAAGGTTCATAAAATAACAATTGGTTTATAGTAGAATCAGGACGGTGATCTTCGCTTAAAATGTTTACAATATCAGTAGTACTAATATTTCTTGGAACGGCATTGCCGCCATTAGCATTATAACCAAAATTTAAAGAAAGCGATTCTACATTTTCTACAAGTGCATCGTTGTATATTTTAAAAGTAATGGTTTGGCTTAAGTTAGCTGCATCTAGTGTAAAAGAAGAAGGAGTAATTTCTATATCTTTATTTGACCCAATTTCTAAGCCTGCATTTCCTACAGGCACTAAAGTAATATCTACAGGCTGGGTAGGGGCATAAGGTATTTTTAATTTTGTTGTAATTAGTTTGTAAGGTAAACAACCATTGGTTACATCGGCAGTTTCTTCGTTTACAGAATGAAAAGTTGTTTCAAAATAAACTCCAGGATAGATGCATTTGTTATCGGATATCGAATCTAGCTTTATAATATCTCTAATTCTTTTACCTGGCAAAGGACCAAAACCATTTGCTAAATTGGTACCTATATTAAGGTGGCAGTAGCTCATAACCGTACCACCGTTTGTAGGTGTAGGTCCAGCTGGGCAACCTGTTTCTGTAGTTGCACAATTATCCAAAGCACCTACTAGTGTTCCGTCAGGTAATCTCCATCCACACCATTGTGTATGTGGCGAACCCAAATTGTGCCCAAGCTCATGTGTAATAACCATTACCGACCATGAGTATGTTGGAAAAAGTGTAAATGAATTGGACAAATTTCCACTTACTGCCGTTTTGTAATAATTAGTATTGCAAATAACATTTAGAAAAGCTACACCACCTCCTAAACCTCGTTGGCTTAAAAAATGTGCTAAATCTCCCGGAAATCCGATTACCATGTTTGTAGCAAAAGCATTTAATACAGAACCTGAAGTCCCAATTGCAATGTATGGATCTACGGTGTCCCAAACTTTAATTGCACTAATCTTTGTATTTACACTATCGTTTTCGTACATCAAATGCACCACATTAAAAAGTGCGGTTACATAATTTAATACGTTGGTTACATTAGACCCATTGTTTAAAAAAGTTTGATAATCTGCTTCAAAATAAATATCTACAGGCTCAGCATTTATAGTAGCTGAGGTACTGGCAGTAGCATTATAAACCGGTATCGGATTATTTGAATTGCCAACTGCGTCTTCGGTTTTACATTCAAATTCATTTTGTATAAGTAAGTCAGACTCTCTGTAAATTATATGTTCGTTGTGCTGTTTTGCTTGGGGGGTGTTTATCTCTCCGATATTTATGTTACCGCTTTCATCTGACAATACCGCAACTATTTTATCTGACATTATGCTTACTGCTGCAAAAGATTTTTTAATACCTTTTATTTTTCCTCTGTAATGCAAGCATTCGTTGGCATAATTAAATGTATCTGTAGGATGAGTGCCAGTAGTTACAAAAAAGTTTTTGGAAAAAATATTGGTTTGTTCCAATTCTATGATCCATTCTTTATTTTCAAATAAAAAACTTAGATCAAGTTTATTTGGTTTAGACTCTAATAATATTTTGGATGCATCTTTATTAAATGTTATTACTTCTGCTTTCTTTACATAAGCTGA
>JAYSWO010000451.1:0-7928 GCA_043717975.1 Ferruginibacter sp.
ACCACAGCTAGTGGAAGTTTGCAACAAAATATTCAATTTATTTTTAGTGAGTACGATCATCAACTTTGCAGAGAAATATGTATGGTAGGGGTTAGAGAAAAATTAATGAGTGGAGTTTGGTCTTAAATTTTACCTGTTGGTTATGAATTTGTAGGAAAAGGAGATAAAAAAGAATTTGTGTTTAATGAAAAAGCAAAGCTTGCTAAGATAGCATTTATTTGGAAATCCGAAGGTTTATCAAAAGATGCCATAAGAGAAAAATTGATTACCCTTCGTTGGAAGATTGACAAAAGAAGGATTACGGATTTACTTCGTAATCCTTCTTATTGAGGTATTATTACACACAATGCTTAAGAAGGTGAAATGATTGAAGGTATTCAAGAAAAAGTTGTTTCAAAAGAATTGTTTTTACGGGTGAATGGAATTTTAGATAGAAAAAAAAACGGTTACTCTATGAAACCGATAAATGAAGAAGTGCCATTTAAAAGATTTATTAGCTGCGATGTTTGTGGTAAATTTTCAATAGCCTACAAGTCTACACAAAATGAAGAATATTATTATAAGCTTGATACCATTGGATGTTGTTACAATAAAAAAGCAGATGCACTTCACGAATCTTTTAAAACTTTGTTATACCGTTACAAGCTACCAACTGCAATTAGTTTATATGAAAATTATAAAAACACAAATGACCATTACTTATAACCAACTCAATAAAGATAAAGTTTATACTTCGTGAGATTTGAGCAAGCAAATAACAGAGCTTGATAAAAAAATTGAACGATTAGAAGTAAGGCTAATAAATGAAGAAATAGACAACACAATGTTTACCAAATATAGCTGTAGATTTAAAGAAGAAAAAGCGGTTTTACAAAAGGAATTGACAAATTCATCAAACAGTATCTCGAACCTTCAAAAATGTATTGATACTGCTATCAATTATTCCTCTAAACTCAATAGCTTATGGACTTCCGCAGGTTATCATCAGAATCAACAAATACAATTTATAGTATTTGTTGATGGTATTCGTTATAATCGTAAAAAAGAAGAATCTCGAACCGAAAGACTGAATAGCGTTTTCGCAAATATTTCACAACTAGCAAGGGTTGCAGGGAAAGAAAAAAGCGAACACAAAGATAAAAATATCTCTGTGTCCTCTCTTTTGTGGAGAATATCGGACTCGAACCGATCACCTCAAACATGCCATGCTTGCGCTCTACCAGATGAGCTAATTCCCCAAGGAGATTACAAATATAATTTTATAAACTTACCATTCAAAAAAAACTCCGAATTTAATCGGAGTTTATAAAATAATTTATCAATTAAACAATTTAACCAATTAGTCCCCCCAAACCTCATCTTCTCCCTTCAACCATTTTTTTACCAAATCGTTGGTTACTGATTTTGGGCGCTCTAATGGGAAACCAAAAGCCCTATCCCAACAAAGGCTTGCCAATACACCAAGTGCACGACTTACCCCAAATAATACTGTATAAAATTCATACTCCACCATACCATAATGTACCAATAATGCTCCGCTATGTGCATCTACATTTGGCCATGGGTTTTTTATTTTTGCTTTGCTACCAAGTATTGGTGGCACTGATTCGTAAATATTCCAAACAGTTTGCACCAGTGGGTCATTGGGCATATGTTTTTTTCCAAATTCCATTTGTGCTGTAAAGCGTGGGTCAGTTTTTCTAAGTACAGCATGGCCATAACCTGGCACTACTTTTCCTTCAGCCAATGTTTTTTCTACATACTCCGTTATTTGTTGTTTTGTTGGTGCATCGCTTCCTATTTGCTCACGCAATTCGAAAATCCATTTTATTACTTCTTGGTTTGCCAATCCATGCAATGGACCTGCAAGACCATTCATACCAGCTGCAAAACTTAAATAAGGATCGCTCAATGCTGAGCCTACTAAATGTGTAGTGTGTGCAGATACGTTTCCTCCTTCATGGTCAGCATGTATGGTCATGTATAATCGCATGAGCTCTTTAAACCCTTCGTCTTCGTAGCCCATCATGTGTGCAAAATTACCTGCCCAATCTAACAATCCATTTGGTTGAATATGCTCTCCTCCTTTATATTTTCTTCTATAAATATATGCGGCTATTCTTGGTAGGCGTGCTATCAAATCCATGGTATCATCAAAGGTAGCTTCCCAATAATCTTTTTTACTCATACCTTGCGAATAGCGTTTGGCAAAACTGCTTTCGGTTTGTAATGCCATGATAGCTACTACAAACTGAGTCATAGGGTGCGCAGTTACAGGTAACGCTTCAATGGTTGCAAATACGTGGTTAGGCACATGGCTTCTGCGCTGCCACACACTTGTAAGATGATGAACATCTTCTTCTGTAGGCAAATCGCCAACAAGCATTAAATAAAACAAACCTTCAGGCAATGGCTCCGAACCACCCGGCGCTTTTGGTAATTTTTCTTACAATTCAGGAATAGAATAACCTCTAAAACGAATCCCATCTTGTGCATCTAGCAAAGAAGTTTCTGTTACCAAACCAGTAATGCCACGCATACCTTGATACACTTGAGCCAGTGTAACTTCACCTATTTTTTTATCACCATGCTCTTTAAGCATTTCTTTCATCTCCGCTCCTACCACATCTGCTTTTGCTTTAAATTTTTCTTTAATGATTCCCATAGTTATAGAATTATATTTTTTATTTATTGTGTTATCATTTTTGTCCTAGCAAAAAAGTAGCTATGGTCATCATCGTTGTGTCACTCACTTCAACATTTTATCTCTTATCATCTTTCACTATGCAATAGATCAACAAAATAAAAACAAGTTGCATAATAATCTTCTACTCTTTCTTCTTTCCAGCCCTTTAAACGAAGTGGAGAGGTTAATGGTGTTGAGCAAACAAATCGATGCCTAAAAATACGACAGCATAGCTTGCAAAACAAATCAATTAAGTAAAATAATAATAAATATTTTCGTTGAAACATTTTAATATAATGCAGAGAATCTACTTTGCTGCCCTTCTATAAAGTATCAGGGCAAGTACACCAAAAATTACATTGGGCATCCACGCCGCTATTAAAGCCGGAAAATTACCTTTTGTAGCAAACACAACAGAAAACCTACTCAAAAGAATATAAAACATGCTTAACACAACCCCAATGGCAATATGAGCACCACTGCCACCTCTTACCTTACGGGATGCTAGTGAAGCCCCAATTACAGTAAGAATAAGAACCGAAGCTGGAATAGCATCCCTATTATATCGCTCTACTAAAAGTGAACTAATATTTTCAGACTCTCTAATTTTTTCCATTTTAATAAACTGCTTTAAATCGGGCGTGCTCATTTGGTCTTTTAGATAATCATCTTTTCTTAAATCCAACGGCTTAAAATTGTAATTCATCAGTTTTTCTGTTGAGTTAACTACATTTTCATTTATGTCATTAAATGTACGTTCAGATACTGTTGTAAGTTTCCATTTTTTTGTAGCCGTATCCCAATTAAAATTAGATGCACGTAAATTATATTGCAACTTATTATCTTTAAACTTTTGGATAAAGAACCCTGTGCCGGTTTTAGAAATGGTATCATATCCTCTTATACCCACAAAAGAATTTTGATCTAATTTGAAATAAAGATTTTGTTTATACGATGTAATGGGGTTTGCAAAACTCATATTTACATCAATGTACTTTTTTTCAAAATCGGCCCATTTTCTATTTGCATTGGGTACTACATATTGATAACCTAACCATAAAATAGTAGTAAGTATAAAACCAGCAACCAAAAAGGGCAACATAAAACGTCTGTAATTCACTCCACTACTTAGCACCGCTATTACCTCTGAGCGTCCCGCCATTTTTGATGTAAAAAATATTACAGAAATAAAAACGAATAAAGGAAAAAGCATGGCATCTATACGTGGTATAAAGCCAAGATAATGCTCATTAAAAATCTGCATGGCAGAAAGCTTTGACTTGGTAAAGTCATCCGTTTTTTCACTAATATCAACCACCACTACTATGGCGGTGAATAATATGAGGCAGAAGAAAAAAGTGGTTAGGTACTTTGAAATAATATACCTGTCTAGTATTTTCATTAGGGCGAAAGTTACAACTTATTAAATGTTAGATGCAAGTTTTTAGGGTAAAGATTATTTCTAAAAAGTTAAAATAAAGAGATAAGGAAGACGACAAACAACTGACAACTGACAATAGGCCACAAGCACAAAATTTGTATTTACCGACTACTATTTTACACTCTTCCCACTCACCCCTCACTACTTCCCACTCACCCCTCTCCCACTGCCCTCGCCGCTATCCACCCTGTTGTCCACGCATTTTGAAAATTAAAACCGCCTGTCACACCATCAACGTTCATTACTTCTCCAGCAAAAAACAATCCTTTGTGCAATTTACTTTGCATAGTATTTACATCAATTTCTTCTGTTTTTATTCCTCCTGCGGTTACAAACTCTTCTTTAAAAGTTGTTTTACCTTTTACTACAAATTCCTGCGCACAAACATTTTTAATTAATTTATTTTGTTCTTTTGCTGGTAAATCTGCCCAGCGAATATCTTCTTTTACTTCGCTTACTTGCAGTAAATATTCCCACAATCTTGATGGTAATAAAAATGGGTTTCTATTTTGCATTTTAGTTGTTGCCATATCAAAACGAAGCAACTGCATTTTATCTTTCAATGTTATTTCATTATACTCGGGCAACCAATTTATGATGGCAGTAAAATCATAGTTTTTTTTTGCTAAAATAATGGCAGCATATGCAGATGTTTTTAAAACTGCAGGGCCACTCATGCCCCAATGTGTTATTAGTAATGGCCCGCTCTGTTGTACCTTTTCTCCAGACACTCTTACAGTAGCATTTTCTACAGATAAGCCCATTAATTTTGTAATTGGATTATTGGGCATATTAAATGTAAACAAAGATGGCACAGGTTCTTCCACCGTATGGCCAAGTTTTATAAGCCATTCACTCTGCGACAATTTTTGTGCCCCACCCGCTGCTACACAAATATAATCTGTTGTAATTTTTTTATCAGTAGATGTGGTAAGTATCCATTGTTCATTTTCTTTTACAATAGATCTTACATCTGTACTCATTTCTATACTCACTTTGAACTTTGAGGCCTCTGCAAGTAAGCAATCAATAATTGTTTGTGAATTATCGGTAGTCGGAAACATTCTTCCATCAGCTTCTGTTTTTAATCGGACACCTCTTTCTTCAAACCAACGTATGGTATCTGTAGTAAAAAAATGATGAAAAGCTTTTTTTAAAAATTTCTCCCCTCTAGGATATTTTTTAATCATATCTGCCATACTAAAACATGCATGGGTTACATTGCAACGCCCGCCGCCACTCACTTTTACCTTGCTTAATAGTTTGCCATTTTTTTCTATAATGGTTACTTGCATTTGTGGATGCATACGTGCTGCATTCACCGCACAAAAAAAACCTGCTGCGCCACCACCGATTACAACAAGTTTTTTATTTTCCATTTCGATATCTAGATTATAAATTACATTTCAAAAATAATTCAAACAACAACAACAAACAACAAACAACAAACAACTCAATAACTCCAACTCAAATTCACATTTGCCTTTTCCGCAGCTTCTATTTCTTCAAACGAGCTTAATATATCTGGCCCTGCTTTTGTAATATGTACATCATGTTCAAAATGAGCAGAAGGCTTTCCATCTTTTGTAAGCACTGTCCACCCATCTTCTAAATGCAGCACTTCTTTTACGCCCATATTTATCATCGGTTCTATTGCCAACACCATTCCTTCTTTTAATTTTTCTTTACTTCCACGCTTACCATAATTTGGTACTTGAGGGTCTTCATGTAACTTTCTACCAACACCGTGTCCTACTAAATCTCTCACTACACCATAGCCATGTTTTTTTTCTGTATGTTCTTGTATGGCATAAGCAATATCGCCAATTCTATTTCCCTGCCTTGCTTTCTCTATACCACAATACAATGATTCTTTTGTTACACGAAGCAGTTTTTTTACATCATCACTTATTTCTCCTATTGCATACGTGTATGCACTATCACCATGAAAACCGTTTTTATAAATTCCAATATCTAAGGAAATAATATCTCCATCTTTTAATGGCACATCAGCAGGAAAGCCATGTACCACTGCATTATTCATAGATATACAAGTAGCATAAGGAAAACCATTATAATTTAAAAAAGATGGCACACCACCATTATCTCTAATAAAAGCCTCCACTAAAATATTTACTTCCATTGTTGTCATGCCAGGTTTTAATGCGGCAGCTACTACTGCATGCGTTTTACCTACCAGCAAACAACTATGGCGCATTATCTCTACTTCTTCTTTTGTTTTGTACTGTATCATTCGTAAAATTAATATTAAAACAAACCCTGACGTTTTTCTGCGTCAGGGTTTTTATAAAAAGTCATTATTGTATTTTATTACATTCCTGCCTCTACAGTTTGACGACCTTGCATTCTACCGCTAGTCATCAATCCATCATACTGACGCATTAACAATTGTGTTTCTATTTGTTGTAGTGTATCTAATACAACACCTACCATAATGAGTAAAGAGGTACCTCCAAAGAAGGTTGCAAAGTTTTGTTGCATTTTAAATACCAATTGAAATAAACCTGGAAGGATACCAACCACAGCTAATAAAATAGCTCCTGGCAAAGTTATTCTATCCATAATTGTTCCTATGTAGTCTGCTGTTTCTTGCCCAGGTTTTACACCAGGTATAAAACCATTGTTTCTTTTTAACTCATCGGCCATTTGCTTTGGATTAAAAATAAGTGCCGTGTATAAGAAAGTAAATGCAATTACAGCCACTGTGTAAATTAGCATGTACCAAATATTGGTATGGTCATTTAAAAAAGCTTGATTAGAAGTTTTGCCCAGTCCAACCACAAATCCAATAAAGAACAATATTGCTTGTGCAAAAATGATTGGCATTACACCAGATGCATTTACTTTTAATGGAAGAAAATTACGTGCTCCGCCTAATTGGCTATTGCCCACCATTTGCTTAGCATAATTCACAGGTACTTTTCTTGTGCCTTGTACAAGCATAATCAGTCCCATAATTACGGCAATCATAAATACAAATTCTATCAGCATTAGCAACAAACCACCTGCGCCCATTGTAATGCGAGAGTTAAATTCTTCACTAATAGCTTGTGGTAAACGAGCAAGGATACCTACCATGATAATGATAGAAGTACCATTACCCAAACCTTTATCGGTAATTTTTTCACCAAGCCACATTACGAATAATGTACCAACCGTTAAGATAACTACTGTAGATATCCAAAAGAAATTACCATAAGCAGGAATCAACGCTTCCCCATTACCTTGGCTCTTTAAAAAACCAATATAGGCTGCTGCTTGAAAAGCAGTAACAGCAACTGTTAAATAACGTGTCCATTGATTAATTTTTTTTCTACCACTCTCACCTTCCTTTTGTACTTTAGCCATTTGAGGAACCAAAATAGTAACCAATTGCATAAAGATAGAAGCAGAAATGTAAGGCATAATACCCAACGCAAAAATAGAAGCCTTTGAAAAGGCTCCACCTACAAATGCATCTAATAAACCTAACATACCCCCTTTAGAACTGTTGCCAAGTGCAGCCAATTTATTAGGGTCAATACCAGGCAATACTATAAAAGAGCCAAGGCGATAAATAAATAATAACCCGAGAGTGAATATTATTTTATTGCGCAATTCCTCAATGCTCCAAATATTTTTAAGTGTCGTTATAAACTTCTTCACAGAATTAATTTCGTTTTTTAGTTAATTGTTCTAAAGGAAAAAGACCCAACGTTTTACGTGGGTCGAACAAATATCGGTAAATTATTTCACTATTTCTACAGTACCTCCTGCAGCTTCAACAGCCGCTATGGCTTT
>JAYSWO010000452.1:0-3170 GCA_043717975.1 Ferruginibacter sp.
CCTCTGCCTATCATTATAATGAGTAAGTCAAATGATATTTCTTGCAACAATCTTTCTACGAAATTAAATGCCGATGGTGCATTTACTTATACTTGGAATACCTCAGTAACACTGAGTAGTATTAACATTCCAAATCCAATTGCAAGCCCTACAACTAATACTACGTATACTGTAACTGGTATTGATGCAAATGGTTGTAAAAACAATAATAAGATAACTGTTTTGGTAAGCTTAGCTAAAAATGTATTTAATCTTCCAAATACATTTACACCAAATGGAGATGGTAAAAATGATTGCTTTGGTGCCATTAATTGGGGCTATGCGCAAGAAGTATTTTTTATTATTTATAATCGCTGGGGAGAGAGAGTTTTTGAAACAAATAATATCAATACTTGTTGGAATGGAGCATATAAAGGTAAGCCTGCTTTAGAAGGAAATTATGTTTATTATATACGTGCAAAAACTACTTGTGGTGATATAGTAAAAAAGGGAAATGTGCTATTGATAAGATAAAAGATGAATAAAAATTTAATTTCGTTGAGCCGATAAATTAATTTTTACTGTAGTTACTAAAAAGTATAAGCGATTTAACGCTTGCTTATTGAATTAAATCCAAGAATAATTTTAATCTATTTTTGGTAAATTATCAACATTAATTGATTAAATATAGTATAATGTTTAAAATAAACAACATTATAAAGTATATTTATAGTACAAAAAAACTATCATTAACTATATAAAAGTATATTAATGTATTAAAAATTAAGCATTGTATCTTAAATAAAATGGTATATTTGTATTATAAAAGTCATTATTATGATCAATAATGCAAATGATTTATCGGCAAATACAGATAATGCTTTGCTACAAACAATAGGCAATTTTATAAAGGAAATGCGTATTAGCCAAAATAAAACGCAGCAAAATATAGCCGATGCCTGTGGCATAAACAGATCTACCTACATGCAAATAGAAAATGGGAAAGGCTCGAGTATGTTGCATTTTGTGCAAGTATTACGAGCATTAAATGCACTGCACTTGCTGCATGTTTTTGAAACACAAGCTCAAATAAGCCCAATAGTACTAGCAAAAATGCAGCATAAAAAAAGGCAACGTGCAAGTAAAAACACTAGTAAATAAGTTGCAAAATGGATAGTGTAGCACAAATAAAAATATTCAATAAGAAAGTAGGTGCCGTTGCTTACGACAATACAAAAAACGTAGCTTTATTTGAATTTGAAGATTCATTTTTAAAAACGGGTTACGATTTATCTCCCATTAAAATTTCTATTAAAAATGCAAAAGGAAAAATATTATCGTTTGCAGAACTAAGCAGAAACAAAACTTTTAAAGGAATGCCTGGTTTATTAGCAGATGTATTGCCTGATAAATATGGCAATACATTAATAAATAATTGGCTTGCAAAGAATGGAAGACCAACTGGTAGTTTAAACCCCGTTGAAACACTTTGCTTTATTGGTAAACGAGGCATGGGCGCACTGGAATTTAATCCTGTAAACCCACCAACAGCTAACACTAGTACCAAAATAGACATTGGTAGCATGGTACAAATAGCGCAAGATATTTTATGTGAGCGAAAAGATTTTACAGCCAATTTATCCGCCGATGAAGAAAAAGCAATGGCGGATATTTTAAAAATTGGAACCAGTGCTGGTGGCGCAAGAGCAAAAGCCATCATTGCATATAATACACTAACCAAAGAAGTAAAAAGTGGGCAAACAGACGCTCCTACTGGATTTAGCCATTGGCTTATAAAATTTGATGGAGTGGATGATGAACAATTTGGCGAAAGCAATGGATATGGCAAAGTAGAAATGGCGTACTATAATATTGCAAAAGATTGTGGTATAGAAATGATGGAAAGTAGGCTGTTTGAAGAAAATGGAAGAGCACATTTTATGACTCGTCGCTTTGATAGACCAACGGGAAATACCAAACTGCATGTACAAACATTTTGTGCTATGCAGCATTACGATTTTAATGAAGTGGGTTTGTATAGTTATGAACAACTTTTTGAAACCATGCGTATATTAAACTTGCCATATCCACAGCACGAGCAATTGTATCGTCGTATGTTGCTAAATGTAATGGGACGCAATTGCGATGACCATACCAAAAACTTTGCGTTTGTAATGGATGAACAAAGAGAATGGAAACTATCGCCTGCGTATGATGTATGCCACGCATACAGACCTGCAAGCACATGGGTGAGTCAGCAATCATTAACTGTAAATGGTAAAAGAAACAATATAAATAAAGATGATTTATTGGCCGTAGCAAAAACTTTGAACATAAAAAAAGCCGCTAAAATATTAGTGCAAGTAAGCGAAACCATTAGCCGCTGGGATGATTATGCAGAAGAGCAAAAAGTGCCAGCAAAACTTAGAGATACCATTAAAGCTACATTGATACCAATGTGACTTTAATAAAAGTTTTTAATTGCATCTTCAAAAGGAATTCAAATATTTTTTATTCAAAAAAGGTTAAAATTGCATAATGGTTCCTCTCGTACAAATAAAAAACCTACAAATATCTTTCTCCCAAGAAAACAATTCGGTGCAAGCGGTTAAAAATATTTCTTTTGATATACCTCGTGGAAAAATAACCGCATTGATAGGAGAGAGTGGTTCTGGCAAATCAGTAACCGCATTATCATTTATGCATTTGCTACCCAAGCAAGCAAGCATAGATGGCCAAATGTTATTCAGCGTAGATGGCACAACTACACAAAACCTTGCTAGCATTTCAGAAGATGACATGCGCAAAATGCGTGGCAATAAAATTGCCATGATTTTTCAAGAACCCATGACATCGCTCAACCCGGTGCATACTTGCGGGGCGCAAGTAATGGAATCTTTAATGCTGCACAAAGGATTAACCAAACAACAAGCCAAAGAAGAAACCATAGCATTATTTACAAAAGTAGAATTGCCGGTACCTACTGAAATGGTCAATCGTTTTCCACATCAAATAAGTGGTGGACAAAAGCAACGGGTAATGATAGCTATGGCCATGAGTTGCAACCCAGCATTGCTTATAGCTGATGAGACCACAACGGCTTTGG
The DNA here is from genome assembly GCA_043717975.1 of Ferruginibacter sp. GTDB lineage: Bacteria > Bacteroidota > Bacteroidia > Chitinophagales > Chitinophagaceae > Ferruginibacter. The sequence goes on from JAYSWO010000452.1 coordinate 3,086, forward strand.
ATGTAAGAGTACAAAAAAATATTCTGCAACTGCTTAAAAACTTGCAAGCAGAAAATGATATGGCCATACTTTTTATAACCCACGA
>JAYSWO010000453.1:0-7894 GCA_043717975.1 Ferruginibacter sp.
TTTACTTCTTCCACATCTACATCTACCGATTGTAGGTTTTCTTTCATCGTTTCATTAAACACTTTCATATTGCTATTAATGATTTTTCTTGCACTGCTATGAAATTCTATAGCATTCGTTTGTAATGCTATAGCTGCAATATTACTTGCACGCACCCCACTCCCTGGCATAATTATGATTCGCTCGTTGGCCAAAGAAATTAGTTTCTTTACATTTTCGATGCCTTCCATTGCTGTTGGAAAAAGACCTGAAGTAAGTATGCGTTCACAACCTATTTCAATAACATCTTCCAAGGCTTGTTCCATGTTTATCACTCTATCAAATGCCCGGTGAAATGTAACACTCATTGGGTATGCAAGATTTACAAGCTGACTACATCTTAATGTATCAATGGTAGCATCACCATTAAGTACACCAATAACTACACCATCACAACCAAGGTCTTTGCAAATTTTTATGTCTGTTTTAATTAAGTCAAACTCATCTTTTGAATATAAAAAATCGCCACCACGAGGGCGAATGATTGGGTAAAGTTGTATATCTAATTTTTCTCTTGCAGTTTTTATAAATCCATAAGAAGGAGTGGTGCCACCTTCGCTGGGGTTGTCACAGAGTTCAATACGATGTGCCCCAGCAGTTTGTGCTTTTACACAACTTTCAATAGTAAATGCAATGGTTTCTAAAATAAAATTCATCTTTAAAAATAGTAAAAGTTTTTTTTAATGCATTTTTTATTAATTTATTTTCTTTAAATATCTATAACCTTTTGCATTGCAATAAATGATTATGTATCACAATTAGTAATATGACAATTTTATGATATTGTAATTAAACTAATCAACATTTTGCAACTTACTTTTACAATAATTCTAAAAACCATTGTCGTTCTTTTGCGTCTTAGCATTATGATATTGTTTGCATCATACAATATTAATCCTAAGAAGTATAACCACTAATGAAAAAGCCATTTTTTACTTTTCAGTTTTATACCATTCTTGCATACATATGCTTGCTTTTGGTAGGAAACATATTGTTTTATTGTTCCACCAGTTTTTTCAAAATTGATAATTTTGAAAAAAATCACATTCAGTTTTTATGGCAAAGTGTATTTTTTATTATTAGTTCTGTTGTTTTTATATTATTGGCAAACTTTTTTTATTCTAAAAACATACAAAAGTCGTTTGCAAAGGCAAAAGCTACCATTGATAGGTATGAAGCACTGGGAAATGCAACCAGTGATGCTATTTGGGATTATGATATGCTGACTGAAAAAGTTTTTTACAATGATAGGCTTATTTCTATATTTGGGTATAGTAGAGAAGAATTAAACAACAATACCAACTGGTGGGAGAATAATATACACGAAGTAGACAAGGATAGGGTACTAAAGAGAATGAACAATTTATTAGAAAGGAATAAAACAACTTGGGAAGATGAATATCTTTTTCGTTGTAAAAATGGGGAGTATAAAGTTGTGTATGATAGAAGTTATATTATTAGAAATAAAGAAGGTAAGCCCATAAGGCTTATTGGTGCTATGAAAGACGTGACGAGGCTGCGTAGTTTAGAAAAAGAACTCATAGACAAACAACTCAAAGAAAGAAACAAGTTAGGCAAAAACATCATTGTAGCACACGAAAAAGAGCGTAAAAAAATAAAAGATCAATTGCATGAAGACGTAAACCAGCTATTGGCTTCTATAAAAATGTTTATTAGTAGAAATAAATCTGAATTAGAAAGTGAAAATACAAAAATTGGTCTTGGCTATTTAGATGAGGTAATGATGAAGATAAATGATATATCTAATGGGCTACTATCATCCACATTTGATTTATTTGGTTTTTTAGATGCTGTAAATGAATTATTGGACAAATATGAAAATAGAACAGATTTACATTTAAATGTTGATTCAGAAAATTTTGATGAAGAAAAAGTTGAAAAGAATTTAGCACTCCTTTTATTCAGAGTTATCGAAGATAGGTTAGCAATCATTACCGATAATTTTACTACAGATATGATTGATATAAGTATTTCCAACCTTGAAAATAAGGTATCATTATACATACATTTTAAAAGTTACTCAAAAAGCATTGAATCTATTTTAAATAATGATAGTGCAATCGAAATAAATAGCAAACTGCAGATGTATGAAGGGAAAATGCAATTTGTTTCTCATGCTGACCATAACTATACTATTGTGGTTACAGTAGCCTAAATACATATGTCAAGATTTTAAAGACCACTCTTCCCTTTATAAGACTTTTTTCCCACAGTGTATAGCACAATAACTTATAGGCAATATTCGCTCAGAATAAAATTGACTATAAATTATAATTTTTTGTAATTTTGTGTCAACCAACAACTAATCTAATGAGAAGAATTATATTATTATTTACTTCTTTATCTTTCTCATCTTCTTTTAGTTTTGCACAGCAATCTGTTGCTAGACAATGGAATGATGCAATGTTATCTGCCATAAGAGAAGATTTGGCACGGCCTCCAGTACAAGCACGTAATCTTTTTCATGTATCTATGGCTATGTATGATGCATGGGCGGCTTACGATGGTATAGCTAGTACTTAGTTACTCGGCAAAACAGTCGGAGGCATTTATTACCCATTTACAGGTGTAGCTCCTGTAGCACCTGCCAATCTACTGTCTTATAGAAACAAAGCCATTAGTTTTGCAGCATACAGGGTATTGGTACAACGCTATGCACTTTCACCAAATGCTGGTATTTCTCTTAATAGATTTAATGCATTAATGCTTTCATTGGGTTACAACAAAGATTATACATCTACCAATTATACCAACAACGACCCCGCAGATTTAGGCAATTATATAGCTCAGAAAGTAATAGATATGGGCTTGGCAGATGGGGCAAGGCAGGCACAGAATTATCAGTACATAGATTATTTTCCATTAAACGCAGCAATGCAAATGACAAATAGTAGCAATACAACAATGACTGATCCAAACAGGTGGCAGCCTTTGAATATTATTGGAGCATTTGATCAAAATGGAAATCCTATTCCTGCTTTACAAAAATTTGTTTGTCCAGAATGGGGTAGGGTATTGCCTTTTGCTATGCCAACATCATCTGCTGTGCATTACACACGCTTCGGTGCTGATTATCCTGTTTACTATGATCCTGGGGTACCGCCAATGTTAGATACTATAAATGTGGCTTCGCAATCTTCGCAAGATTTTAAGTGGGGGCATACTATGGTAGCGGCTTGGTCATCTCACTTAGACCCTAACGACCCTACCATGTGGGATATTTCTCCAAAGGCAATGGGCAATATTACTACTTATCCCACCACACTAGCGGGGCAACATAGTTTTTATAATTTTGCTAATGGTGGTGATATTGGAACTGGTTATACAATAAATCCTGTAACAGGTGCGCCTTACACGGCACAATTTGTAAAGCGTGGAGAATATACACGCATGGTGTCTCAATATTGGGCGGACGGGCCAAGCTCAGAAACACCACCTGGGCATTGGTATGTGTTATTAAATCAAGTAGGCGACTATCCTGGTTTTCAAAAAAAGTACGAGGGAGTTGGTCCAGTGCTTTCCAATTTAGAATGGGACATAAAAACATATTTTAGTTTAGGTGGTGCTATGCACGATGCTGCAATTGCATGTTGGGGTATTAAAGGATAGTACGATACACCAAGGCCAATATCTGCTATTAGAAAATTGGCAATGTATGGACAATGTTCTAATAATTTGCTGCCATCATACCATCCGGCTGGTTTGCCGCTTATGACAGGTTTTATAGAATTGGTAACTGCTGGTGATCCACTTGCAGGATTAGGTAATGTAAACCTAAATAAAATAAAAATAAAAGCATGGCGTGGCTTTAGCTATATTGTAAACCCTTACGCAGATGTAGCAGGCGTAGATTGGATATTGGCAGAAAACTGGATGCCATATCAAAGAAGCTCATTCGTAACACCGCCATTTGCAGGTTATTTATCTGGGCACTCCACTTACTCACGTGCAGGAGCGCAAACACTTACCATGCTTACTGGTAGCCCATATTTTCCTGGAGGTTTGGCTGAATATGTAATACCTGCTAATAGTTTTTTTACAGGTTTTGAAGCGGGACCAAGCACCGATATAAGATTGCAATGGGCATCATATAAAGATGCATCCGATCAAGCAAGTTTATCTAGAATATGGGGTGGCATTCATCCACCATTTGATGATATACCTGGCCGGCAAATAGGTGCGCAAGTAGGTACTGCTGCACATAACAAAGCCAAAATTTATTTTACCAGTGTAGTAGTACCTGTGAACGTATTGTTTTTTACAGCCAAAGAAAAGCAATGTAGTGTAGAATTGAGTTGGGCCACAGCATCTGAGCAATTATCCAAATCGTTTATAGTAATGCGAAGTGAAGATGGCGTGAATTTTAATACCAAAATAGCAGAAATAAAAGCAGCAGGTAATAGCTCTACCATACATAGTTATATAGTAAATGATAATAGCCCATTGGCTAAAAATTATTATAGACTAGTGCAAACAGATATGGATGGTAGTACAAAGCATTTTGCCGTAAAATATGTAGGCATGAATAATTGCGATGCACAAAAAGATTATGTGGGAAATATATATCCGAATCCGGTACAGGACAATATGCAGATTGTGATTAGAAATAATACCAAAAATGAAAATGCGCAGATAATAATTACAGATATATTGGGGCATATATTCACTAGTAAAAAGTACACGTAAGCAGAAGGCTCAAATAATGTAAATCTAAATATACAATCTTTAAGTAAAGGAACATATTTTGTAAAAGTTATGTTGAGTAGCGGTAAATTATCTGTACAAAAAATTGTGAAGTAATTGTAATAATAATCTATACTTTAAAATAAAAAAGCAAGCAAAAAGACCGCCCCACTTGACTTTTTGCTTGCAGCATTTAACAGCTAATTCTAAAATTTAAAAAATACAGCTACCACTTATTGGGTAGCTGTTTGTATGTTTACCCCTATAATAAACCTCCCTTATTCAAATTTCAAAAAAGCCTTTTCGTAAGAAACGTCTGTTTCGTTTATCTTTAAATGGTATTGCCCATTTTGTAAACTAGAAATATCTATTTGGAAAATATTTTTACCTTTTAATAATTGAATATCTTTTTGTATAACAAGTTTGCCAATAGCATCTACAATACTTACTGTTGCCTTTTTATTTGTTGCACTTGTAGTCTGCACATTTAAATTGTCTTTAGCAGGATTAGGAAATACCAATAACTCATTTGTCTTTTTTAAATGTATAGGTATTATTTTGCTGTATTGAAAACTACCATCTAAATCTATACTTTTTAGTCTATAGTAAATTGTTGTTGCAGATAATGCCGTTGCTGTTAATTTATCGTTGTATGAATAATTTGCTAATGAGCTGGAATTTCCAATTGTATTTACACGGCCAATTGCATCAAAGTTTTTACCATCTACACTACGCTCTATTTCAAAGTGGCTACTGTTTTGCTCTTGAGCAGTTTGCCAGTTTAGTTTTGTTTCATTGTCTAATAATAAGGCTGTAAAATTTGTTAGTTTTACTGGCAAAACAGAAATACTCATTGCAGAAATTTCTACTGCAGTAAGAGCTCTATTGTAAATTCTAAACTCATCTAATTTTCCATGCAAGCCATTATACTGTGGTGGACTAAAACTATTAAAAAACATAGAACCAAACCTTGCAGGAAAGGAATATACTGGCGTAGCTACCCCTGTAGCTGCTGTATTATTTAAAGTGCCATTTATATAAATTTTAATATTGCCACTTTCTTTTACAGCATTTATAAAGTGCCATGTGGCAAGCGATAAAGCTCCATTAGTACTGCCAACGCTACCATTTTTAAAATTAAATTGTATCTGAGGGTATCCGTTTGAAGTCCAGAAAAATACACCAGGTCCTGCATAATTTAAATTATTATCGTACAAACCACAAGGGTGAACGTAAGGGGAGTTGATATACATTAAAAAACTAATGGTAAAATCTTGAGCGCTTGTAAAATTAACATTGCTATTGAACGCATGAGTTCGATATTGTGCAACTACCGATGTTGGATTAGTAAATGCCATGGCAGTATTTGCGGTACCTTGTTTGTTGGTTGAGGCAGTGCTTGCAAAATTCGTTCCTGCAATATTATATGTACCTGCATCGCTGTAGTTACCATTCAGAGGCCAATAAACTACAAGCCCAGCGGTTGGTATTTGGCAAAACCCAATTGTATTTATTGCTAAGCTTAGGAAGAAAAGTAAAGTGTATTTCATGGTTGTATATTTTAGGGTTATAAAATATGATGCATTAATTATCTAAAAATGTTTTTGCTATCTCATTACCTAGCATGGTAGCTTCTGTTCTATTTCTTACGCTAAGTTTTATATAAATATTTTTGCAATGTTTTTTTACGGTATCTATACCTACACCTAAAGCTTCCGCTATTTCTTTGTAAAATAGGCCTGTTGTTAATAGATTAAATACGGCTAATTCTCTTGGGGTAAGAACATCCAATTTGTTAGTTATCATAAACATGCTAAAAATATTTGCTACATGATTGCCAAACAAGTACAGCTTTGTGTACCATATGGTTGTTTATTTATACTACAAATTTGTGTGGATATTATTACAGAGGTGGGGGGAGGAATAACCCTTTTTGGTAGGGTTATTTAACGGTATTTGTTAAAAGTAATTTGTTGGAAAGAGTCCAAAAAAGAAGCATGCTTTTTTAGACGAGCTCTGTGAAGCGAATTATTTTGCAATGGTATAAATCGTCCCAGTATTGGTTGATGATCTTGTAATGTTATATTTTATTTCTTTTGCTCGTTGCTCTATGTTTTTTAAACCATAGCCTTTGCGCTCATCTTGTATACCTATGCCATTATCAGCAATGGTAAAAAGCAAACGATTTTTACCTTTTTGTACCGTAATATTTAACTCACTTGCTTGCGAATATTTTAATGCGTTGTTTATGATTTCTTTTAAAATAAGATAGAGATGCGATTTTTCTTTGTTGAGCAATTCTACTGAAGCTACAGTAGCGTCAATGTTTATATAGAGTTCGGTATTGCCTATTTTAAGCAGGGGTTTATAAATAATGGCTAGTTTATTTATCAGGTCATGTACGGTAAGTTTTTCTTCATTTAGTTGCCATATCATTTCCCGCACTTGCTTTATAGATTGGGTAATACCTTCTTCCAAACTTGCCATATACTCAGGGTTTTTCTTTGCCTGATAGGCATATAACTTTAGGCCTGTGAGGCTGCTACCGAGCTCATCGTGTAAGTCGCTAGCCAATGCATTTTTTATTTTTTGCTCTTTTATAATTTGTGCTACCCGCATTTTATACAGCCCAAACCCAATACCAATAAGGCTTAGCGCTAGAAATACTTTAAACCACCATGTTTGGTACCATTTTGGGAGGAATACGAGGGTGAGTTCGATGGGAGCGGATTCAATTCCGTCTTCGTTGGCGGCTTTTACTTGGAGGGTGTAGGTGCCGGGGGAGATGCCAATGAGGTCAACGAAGTTTTGTGTGCCAAGTGATATCCAGTCGTTTTGTAAGCCTTTTATCCTATACCAATATTGTACACGATTGGCATTCTGATAATTTAATCCAATAAAAGAAATTTTTGTTTGAGTAGCATTATTCGGTATTTGTAAATAACGGATAAAAAGATTTGTACTATCTATAATCTTCTTATCCGCAGAGATTGAAATATTTGTAAAATACAATTTTGGTGCAGATGTATTAGATGTATAATTTTTTGCAAAAAAAATTGTAAACCCTTTTATACCACCAATAAATAAGCTATCATTTTTTAAATATCCACTAGTTTCCTCAAAAGCATTTGAATGTAATCCATCATTTTTA
>JAYSWO010000454.1:0-7868 GCA_043717975.1 Ferruginibacter sp.
AGTAGGCAGTAGGCAGTCAGCAGTAGACAGTCGCTTCGGGCTGGTCTTGCCGACTGCCGACTGCCTACTGCTCACTGCTGCCTACTGCTCACTGCCAACTGCCAACTGCCTACTGCCTACTGCCTACTGCCTATTGCCTATTGCCTACTGCCTACTTACATCTTCCTAATACTTCCCCCGCTACTTTCCGTTTTTCTTTCTACTTCAGGGTTGCCCTTATATTTTACACTACCACCACTACTTGCCGTTGCAGATAGCTTTTTGCTTACACCAATTTTTATATCTGCACCACTAGATACGGTTGCTCTACAAGTCTCTGTTGACAGATCAGCACCTTTAAATGTACTGCCACTACTTGCATCCATTTTTATATTTGTAGCTGTTCCTTTTATTCTTGTATCAGAGCCACTACTCATCGATACATCGCAATCCGTTGTTTGAATATCTGCCTCTATGCTTGCACCACTACTTACGTCAATACTCAACGCATCAGACTTTATGGTGTTTTTTGATTCTAAAGAAGAGCCACTACTTGCCATTAGTTTATTGATACTTTTATAGGTCACATAAGCATACAATTTTACATTATACCTATTGTTCCAACCCATTCCTTTTTTATTCTCCATGTAAATTTTAAGTACACCATTCTTATCTACTTCTGTTTTCATTTTATCAATAAACTCATCTTTTGATGCCGATACCACTACTGCGTTTTCATTGCCTTGTGTAATTTCTACTTCAATGCCTGTAGCACTACTGATACCACTAAAATCACCAACTGTTCTTGTTTGTTTGGTTTGGGCAAAAGCCGTTACAGAAAACATACATGCCAATACGATTACTAACTGTTTCATTTTAAATAATTTTTGAGTGTAAAGTGGATGGTTTGTTGGTTATACGCACGAACAATTAATTTTGTTACAAAAATATAAAATAATTTTCCTTTAACTTATTTACCTTTGCAGCAGTATATTTGTTAATCGTCTGAATTTTCCGGGGTGCTTCTTCACAGAGGCTGAGATAATACCCGTATAACCTGCTCGGGATAATACCTGCGAAGGGAGAAAGTTTTTCTTCTATTACCGACATTGCCTGCTCGGAATATTCAGCACAAACCTTTTTTTATGAAGTTATTATTGAGCATTGCCATGCTTTGTGCTGTTGGTTTTTCATTTGGTCAAACCACATTAAACGACACAAGCTATTTACAACCAGTAGAAGTAAATAGTGTTAAAGCAGCTGAAAAAAATCCATTTGCCAAAACAAATTTGAGCAAAGCCGAAATAAAAAACCAAAACATTGGTCAAGATCTTCCATATATTTTAAACAATACCCCAAGTGTAGTTGCAAACTCTGATGCAGGTAATGGCATTGGCTACACCGGCATACGCATACGAGGCACAGATGCTACCCGTATAAATGTTACGCTCAATGGCATTCCATACAACGATGCTGAAAGCTTGGGAACTTTTTTAGTAAATATTCCAGACATAGCATCATCTGCAGGAAGCATACAAATACAACGTGGTGTGGGTACATCTGCCAATGGCGCCGGATCATTTGGTGGGAGTATAAATTTGAGTACAAATGAAGTAAACAAAAATCGTAATCTAGAACTAAACAGTACTGCGGGCTACTATGGATCTTTTAAAAATACACTATTATTTAATAGTGGTTTGATAAATAAACATTTTTTAATAGATGCACGCCTAAGCAACATTCGCTCCGATGGGTACATTGATAGGGCGGCTTCAAGGTTTAAGTCATTTTATATTAGTACTGCTTTTGTTACTGATAAAAATTCTCTCCGACTAAATATTTTTACAGGAAAGGAAAAAACATACCAAGCATATTATGGTGTAAGTGAAGTAGGGCTTGATACCAATCGCAGATACAATAGTGCAGGTACAGAAAAATCTGGTTTGCCCTACGAAAACCAAACCGATAATTATACACAAACGCATTATCAACTTTTTTACAATCATAAAATAAATGCTTACCTAAAATCTAATGTTACACTATTTCTTACTAGGGGAAAAGGTTATTACGAGCAGTACGAAGCAAGCGAAACACTTACCGATTATGGTTTGCCAGCCGCTGGAGGTAGCACTACATCAGATCTTGTAAGGCAGCTATGGCTTGACAATTATTTTTACGGGAGCATTTTCTCTTTACAATATGATAAAAATAAAACACAGTTAATTGTAGGCGGTGGATACAATCGTTATGAAGGCAATCATTTTGGGAAATTAATATGGGTGAAAGAGCAGGCTACCATACCGGCTAATTTTAAGTATTATGATGTTGCTGCTCGCAAATCCGACTTTTCTATTTACACAAAATGGACACAAAATTTACACAAAAATCTTCAAACATTTATTGATCTACAGGCAAGAAAAGTAAACTATACAATCAATGGTTTTAGAAACAACCCAACCTTGTATGTAAAAAATAATTTTTTCTTTTTTAATCCCAAAGCAGGTATTACTTTTTCAAAAAATAATTACAGGGTATATGCATCTTATGGCAGAGCAGTAAAAGAACCAAATAGAGATGATTTTGAAGCAACAGTGACACAACAACCAAAACCAGAAAAACTAAATGATATAGAAACAGGCATTGAATTTAAGAAAAATAAAGTGCAAGCAGGTGCCAATTTTTATTACATGTTTTACAAAGACCAACTCGTACTTAATGGCAAAATAAACGATGTGGGTGCAGCTACAAGAATAAATGTGGCAAAAAGTTACAGGGCAGGTGTAGAGCTTTTTGGAACTGTACAATTTAATAAAATTTTATCTTTAGTAGGCAATCTCACTTTAAGCAAAAACAAAGTAAAAAATTATACAGATTATATATATGATTATGATAACTCAATACAAATTCCTACTTTTTATAAAGAGACAGATATTTCTTACTCACCAACAATTATTAGCAGTATGGCATTGAATATTACTCCTTTTGAAAACGCACTTGTAGGCCTTACTGGTAAGTATGTTGGTAAACAATTTTTGGATAATACTTCTAATACAAATAGGCAATTAGGAGATTTTTATACACAAGATATTAGGGTATCATATAGCTTGAAAGGAAATCAATTTAGCGAAGTAAATTTCTATGTGCAGGCAAACAATGTTTTTTCTAAAATATACGAACCCAATGGTTATACATTTAGTTATATAGATCAGAGTGTATTTACAACTGAAAATTTTTATTTCCCAATGGCTCCATTGAATTTTATAGTAGGAATAAATATAACGCCAAGTTTAGTTAGAAAAAAATAGAATGTAGAATTATAGATAAAAAATGCCACGAATGCACGAATAATTATAAATTAATTCGTGCATTTGTGGCTTATATTTTTTGTGATTGTTATCCGTTTCCTTGCCAAGCCAACATGCCGCCTTCTAAATTTAATACATTGGTAAAACCCATTGTTTCTAACATCATAGCGGCTTGCATACTACGTTTGCCGCTGCGGCAATAGCAAATTACATCTTCGTTTTTCAGTTCATCTAAAGCATCTACTTGCATAGCCATTACTTGCCCAAGTGGAATAAATGTGCCGCCAATATTAAACTCAGCATGCTCATCTGGCTCACGCACATCTAGTAGGTTTACTTTTTCATTATTGGCTATTCGCTCTTTTAAAGTGGCAACAGAAATTGTATTCATTATTTTTTAACTTTTGGATTATTCTCTTTAATTGTTTTAGCCTCATCTTTATCAGCTTCTTGTTCAACGGTGGTAGAATCTACAGGTACTTTCATAACGGCAGAAATCCATACGTCCATTACTTGCCCAGCACGTATATAGATAGGGCTGCCATCTTCATTTACCTTTGGTGGATTTTGCCTGAATACAAAAGCATTTGCAGTATCTTTTATAACACCTTCGGGAATGGTAGATGCCAATTGTAAGCCTTTTTCTTCAAGCAAGGCTTTGGCATCTTTATATGTTAATCCTGTTAAGGATGGTACCATAAATTGTTGATCAGACAACCCTGATCCAATTTCTAAATCTATAATACTACCCCAAGGTATTTTTGAGGCAGCTGCAATTTCTCCTCCTTTGTACGTTTGTTTTACCACAGCACCCATCATATAACTAGGTACAAAAATAGTATCCCCCAATGTTAAATGGCTTCGCTTTATAATTTCAATAGCATAATCTTGTGATTTTCCTATAAGGTTTGGCACATCTACCAAAGGAAGTGTAACCCTGTTTACGGTAAGCATTACTACCCTGTTTACTTTCACCATACTATTGGCTTCAGGAAACTGTTTCAAAACAATACCCAATTTTGCTGTGTCTGTATAAACAGAATCTTGCACTATAACTGTAAAACCCTTGCTTTCTAATAATTTTATAGATGCTGCAGTTGGTTTATTTAATACTGCGGGCACTGTTAAATATTCACCATGCTTTGTAATTACGCCAAGCATTTGTAAAAACCCCCAAATAAGCAATGCCGTTAAGGCAATGATTACAAGTAAGTTTACTATAAAATGCCTGTGGGTTATAAATTTAAACACTGTTAAGGGTTTTTGATTTCTAAAAGATGCAATATAAGCATCACAATAAACATTCTTCTATTAAAGAGGTATAAAATTCCTTTAAATTACTACCCGTAGCTATTACTTGCTGTGGAACAATACTTGCGGCACTTTGTCCTGGCACTGTATTTATTTCCAACATATAAGGTACATTGTTGGTTTCGTTATATATAAAATCTATGCGCACTACGCCTTTACAATTAAAAACCTTATAAATTTTTTTAGCCGCAGCCCTTATTTTTTCTGCTTTTTCTTCAGGTATATCGGCAGGCGTTGTTTCCTCACTTTTCCCTTCATATTTGGCTTCAAAATCAAAAAACTTATTTTTTGTGCTCACTTCTGTTATTGGAAGTGTGGTAATTTGCCCCTTGGTTTTATAAACGCCAATGGTAAACTCTCTGCCTGCAATAAACTCTTCTACCAATACTTGCTCATCTTCCTTAAAAGCTTTTTGCAAAGCCGGCGCCAATTCTTCTGCGGTATCTACTTTGCTCATTCCTATACTACTACCGCCATTATTTGGTTTTACAAAAACAGGTAAAGACAATTGTTCCAAAACATCTTCTGTTGATGTACCATCGTTATTAAAAAGATGCACAGATCTAGCTACATTAATACCTGCAAAAGCTGCAACTGCAACGGTGTAACGCTTATTAAATGTAAGTGCAGATGTAGCTGCATCGCAAGAAGTGTATGGAATATGTAAACAATCAAAATATCCTTGTAATTTTCCATCTTCGCCTGGTGTGCCATGTAGCCCAACTAAAACAGCATCAAATTTTATTTTATTACCATCAATAGTTATAGAAAAATCATTCTTGTCCACATGTATTTTTTCTCCATTAGTGGTTTCATAAAACCAACCATCAGGGTGAATATCTATCAAATAACAATCCCATTTATTGGTATCAATATTATGCTGAATGGTAGCCGCACTTTTATACGATATTACAGACTCGCCAGAATAACCACCAGTAACTAGAGCAATTTTTTTCATTGTGTTTTAAAAATTTTTCGCTATTCTAATATCAAAACAATTCAACAATTCAACAATTCAATAATTAAACAATTCAACGATTACACTATTCCTCCCCCAAACCCTCATTTCCACTTTGTAAAATAAATTTCCATTTTCCATCACCTTGCTTTTTCCAAATGCTTACATAGGTGCCGTAAAACACCGTATCCTTTGTAGACGGTTGCAATAAATAACTCCCATACGTGTACCCTAACTCACCTGAAAGTGCTACCACAGCATCGTTGGGCTTCCAAGTCATTATATAACCTTCATCTTTTAAACCAATAATGTAATCTACCGCATCTGCTCCAGCTATAGGAATAATGTTTGGCCTAAGCAATACACCATTGCTATCTATGTATTCTAAAAATGCATTTTTCATTCCTTTTTCAGCACTCAAATTAGAGAAAGCATTGTCTATATTCAACAGTGCTATTTTATCTTTTTCATTTGATTCTGGTTTATTTTTTTTTGGAAAAAAACATCCAACAATAGTAAATATAAAAAAAGACAACATCAGAAATTGTACACGTTTATTCATCAGCAACAAGTTAACTAAAGACTTTATTATATGGGTATTAAAAAGCGAAAGCATGCAAGATGCTTTCGCTTAAAAAAAAATCTATTAAATGTGCAAACGAGTTTTTTTATCCATCAACTGCTCTACAGTTTCTTTGTAATCTTCATCAGGCACACAACAATCTACTGGGCATACCGCAGCGCATTGTGGTTCTTCATGAAAACCTTGACACTCTGTACATTTATTTGTTACGATGAAATAGATATCAGATTCAACCGGCGCATTGCGCTTATCTGCATCTATTACAGTACCATCCATTAAAGTAAAAGCACCTTTTATGCTTGTACCATCGGATATTGCCCACTCTACGCCACCTTCGTAAATAGCGTTATTAGGACACTCGGGTTCGCATGCCCCGCAGTTTATACATTCATCTGTTATTTTAATTGCCATCTTAGTAATTTTGTTGCAATTTAATAATAACCTAATGAACGTACAAGAAAGAATTGAATTAATGGTAAAAGCTGGGGAATACCTAAAAGCGGATACCCAAGATTGGAAAAATGTAAAAGAACAAGCAAGCCATAAAAATGGGTGGTTCACACCTGAATTTATACAGCATGCTGCTACACAAATTGCCGACAACTTTTTAACCAAAAGCGCATTGGAAAAATGGGTAGCACATTACCATATTGATGACAATATTCAACCAAAGAATATTGGCATTGTAATGGCGGGAAACATACCAATGGTGGGCTTTCACGATATGTTGTGTGTTTTTATTAGTGGGCATTATTCCACCATAAAACTATCAAGCAAAGATGATGTTTTATTGAAACATTTGGTGAAATATTTATACAGCTTAGACAACGAAATACAAAACCATATTTCCTTTGCCGACATGCTAAAAGGTTGTGATGCATACATAGCCACCGGTGGCAATAGTGCTGCAAAATCTTTTGAAGAGTATTTTGGTAAATATCCCAATATTATTCGCAAAAACAGAACTTCAGTTGCCATTTTAACAGGTATTGAAACGCCAGAAGAGCTTAAAAAACTATCAGATGACGTGCATTTGTACTTTGGATTGGGTTGTAGAAACGTAACAAAAATATACGTACCCGAAGGATATGACTTTGTGCCCTTGCTAAAATCTTTTGAGGATTACAAATGGTTTGGAGACCATCATAAATACAAAAATAATTATGATTACAACCTATCTATCATTTTGCTTAATAATGTGTATTATATGACCAATGAAGCTACTTTATTGGTGGAAAACAAAGGGCTATTTTCCCCCATAAGTCAATTGTTTTATGAATATTATACAGATAGGGATACAATAACCAACTATTTACGAAAAAGTGATGATGTACAGTGCATAGTAGGAAGCAAATTTGACGTAGGATTTGGTGCTGCACAAAACCCAAATGTATTTACTTATGCGGATGCAGTGGATACAATGGAATTTTTGTTGGGGTTATAATCTAAATGATGCTTTTTATAAAAATCGTAATTGATTAAAAAACCGTAATTTTATTGGGCGAAAAACACATCTACGAAACCCTTCCTAATTTATTGTTAAATGGGTTTTGTGGTAAATAACAATTTGTCAGTATATCGTTACTTTGTTTGGCTAAGGCATACAATTTGATGATATGTCTTTAAAGATTAATAAAATTTAAAACCAGAAGAAAATGAAATTTAAACAAATCGCATTTACTGTAGCTATTAGCGCTATTACCGCATTAGGTGTAATTTGGGGTTATGGTAA
>JAYSWO010000455.1:0-3143 GCA_043717975.1 Ferruginibacter sp.
ACAGTTTCACTTTTTATCAGAAATAGATAGTTTGTATGTAGGGTATGATGGGGAAAAGCTACGACAAATTGTTACCAATTTATTATCGAATGCATTAAAATTTACACCCGAAAAAGGAAACGTATATATTTCTATTGCTGCCGATACTAAAACAGATAATGCCATTGCCACGCTTATTATAAAAGTAAAAGACACAGGTATTGGCATACCCGAAAGCCAATTGGAGCATATATTTGAGCGTTTTTATCAATTGGATAATAGTCATACAAGAAAAGCAGAAGGTACAGGTATTGGGCTTGCACTTACCAAAGAATTGGCAAAATTAATGAATGGCGATGTAGTTGTAAAAAGCCCACCAACAGGCGCCAATAAAGGCACAGAATTTACGGTAACATTGCAATTGCAAAAAGTAAATACACAAGAATTACATGTTGTGAATGCTTATGAAGAAAAAGATTTTTCATCAAAAATGGTAGCAAATGGTCATTACATAAATACAGAAAATAGCAATACACAAAAGCCATTAATTTTATTGGTAGAGGATAATGCTGATGTAGTAGCATATACGGCAAGTTGCTTACCCGAATATAGATTTGCTGTGGGCAAAGATGGACGAGAAGGCTTTGAAATTGCTACAGAAATTATTCCGGATTTAATTATTACCGATGTAATGATGCCTTATGTAGATGGTTTTGAACTGTGCCGTATGCTACGTGCAGATGAACGCACAAGCCATATACCTATAATTATGCTTACTGCAAAGGCTGATATGGAAAGTAAATTAGAAGGCCTAGAACGTGGTGCAGATGTATATTTGGAAAAACCCTTTCATAAAGATGAGTTGCTGCTACGTATAAAAAAATTATTGGAGCTTCGAAAAAAACTACAACAGTTTTATATAAAACAAGCAGGAATACATGTGGTAACAGAAATTGAAGAAACATTTTCAACACCAGAAATGGCTTTGCCTATAGAGCCAATAGAAAATGAATTTGTAAAAAAAGTAAGAGAAGCTGTAGAAGGGCATCTAGAAGATGTAAATTTTTCTGTAGAGCAATTGTGCAAACATATTTTTATGAGTCATTCACAATTACACAGAAAGCTAGACGCACTTACAGGTTATTCACCCAATAAATTTATTCGTATTATTCGTTTAAACAAAGCAAAGGAATTATTAAAAAATTCTGCAAATAGTATTGCTGCTGTGGCATTAGATTGTGGGTATAATGATGCAGGTTATTTTGCAAGGGTTTTTAAACAGGAGTATGGGGTTACACCACAGGAGTGGCGTGTGGGAGAGAAGGTATAAAAGCAAATTATTATTCTCCAAATCGTATTTTGTTGAACATATTCACCAAAAACAATAATAATTGGTGAATACAATCACCAAATATGCCATTTTTGAGTTGAAAAATTAAAAAAATTAGTGAACATCAATACTTTTGTACAATGTTATAATAAAAAAAAGTAGGAGGCTCAATTACCCCCGCTGCCATCATTTTATCTTTTAAGTCAGGCGAATTTCCGTAAACGGAAGCTTTCTTAAAATCAGTTACAGCCAATACAATCCCGACTAAATTTTTATCATCAAGGCTATATCCAATTCCTCTATCAATTAAGCCTGCTTTAATCCTTTCAGGTTTTTGCTCATCAAATATTTTTTTCCAAGCTGTACATTCTTTTACTTTATGCGTTACCATCATTCGTGCAGTTTGATCTATAAAAGAACTATCGTTAAAAATTACTTCTAAATACAAAAAGGACGGCACTCCCAACACGCCAGCTTTTTGCATACGTCTTTTTAAATCTAATGAATTTGTTAATGCTTTTGCCCGCAATGTATCTTCCATTTTTAAAAAGATAACAACCGTATTAGAATCATTTATACCACGCCCTATTACGTAATTATGTAAGCCATGTAATAATCGAACAGAATCATGGGTATCGTATTGGGTTTTCCAGTTGGTATAATTTGCAACTTTATGTTGTATAATTAAAATGTCGTTTTTTTTAGCAGTTGGAGGTAGCTCTACGGTTTTCAATGTAGCAGTATCATCTAATACTTTTTCATTTTCTTTTTTATCTGTATTGGTATTACATCCAAAAAATAATACCACATAGAAAACTAAAATTAATTTCAACCAAAAATTGAATTGCTTCATTTAAGTTTGTTTATTAATGATTATTAAAAAATTTTAGGGGGGTATAAAATTGTATATCATGGGTATGAAGAAACGTAATTTAGTTAATTGTTTTAATTTGTCAAAATTTTACTTCTCCCCAAAAAAATGGCTTGAAATTTATTTGCATTAACTTCAATACTTCAAATGGAAAAATATTTTCTTCATATTAATGAGCCTTGTTCTCAAGATTGGGATCAAATGACAGTTGCCCATCAAGGTAGATTTTGTAACAATTGCACAAAAACTGTTTTCGATTTTACAAACGCTACGGACAATGAAATCATAAAACATATTGAAAAGATAAAGGGAGTTGAATTTTGTGGAAAATTTGAGGAGCATCAATTAGGAAGGTGGATTGAAACAATGAAAGCAAAATCATCAAGTAATAAGTTGTTTGAATTATTATTAGGATTTTTATTATTAACCTCTGTACAAAATTTGTCTGCTCAAAGCATTAGTAAGCAAGAAAAAATTGAATTAAAACAAAAAGCAGACAGTCTTTTAAGTGTTGTAGCAGTAAAATCAGAAATGCCAGATATAGTTTGTGATACATCAAAAGCTGTTTCCAGTAATAGGAGGATAAGAATGGGGGGTGTAAGAACATTAACAGGTAATAACAACTTACTTATTATTTTGGATGGTACGCCAATGAAAATGGCTACGCTAAATAAACTTGATCCGAATGAAATTAAATCCATAGATATTCTTAAATCAAAAGAAGCCACTGAAATTTATGGGCCAGATGGAGTAAATGGCGTTATAATAATCACATCAAAAAATCCCCAAAAGTGGAAAATTAACCTCAAAACTTCCTTAAAGCCCAATAGTTAAATCTATAAGAGTTCTATTACCTAAGAAATTTACAAAAAACTTTCCTTTTATCTAATAATTCCTTAGTTTTGCACTCCATTTGCGGATATGGCGAAATTGGCAGACGCACTAGACTTAGGATCTAGCGCC
>JAYSWO010000456.1:0-7823 GCA_043717975.1 Ferruginibacter sp.
TGGTAGTGCCATGTTGTATATTTATTAGGTAGTCCAAATATAAAACAAAAAAAGATAGTAACCAAATATTGGACTATCTATATTTTATAATTGGTATAATATATTTTTGTAGCTTGCCTATTTATATTGGTATTCTATTTTCTATAATTACCTCAGCATCGGCAAATACTTCTCCCTATTTTCATACATTACCCAGCCTAAAATAGTACTTAAAATGATCACAATAGGCAAGCCTGTTTTGTCTTGTACAATGTTGGTTAAAAATATACCTACCATTACAGGAAAGATAATTAATGCACCCAATGCCCTTGTTTTTGGTAGTATAATTAATATTCCGCCCACCAATTCTGCAAGGCCTACAAGTGGCATAAGCCAACCAATTTCTGTAAATGCGCCAAATGCTTTCACCATTTTTTCAGATACATCTTTAGGCATAGGCATGTAGTGAAAAAATTTATCTAGCCCTGCATTAATAAACAAGAGGCCAAATAATAGTGTTAGTACAAAAAGTACTTTTGTTTTGATGGAACTTTTCATGTTGCGTGTTTTTAATTGTTAGGTTTTTTGTTAAAGTTCAGTATCCAATGGTTACCAAATTTATCAGTAAGGTCGCCAAACAATGCTCCCCAAAAACTATTTTCTAATGGGTGGTTTTGTGAGCCACCGTCTGAAAGTTTTGCATAGCAAGTTTTTATTTCTTCTTCCCTACTACAATTAAGCGATAGAGAAACTGCATTGCCCTTTACCAATCTTTTTTCATTCAGTATATCAGACCCCATTAGGATCAAGCTATTTTTGGTAAGGGTTGCATGCAGAATACAATCTTTCATTTGCTTTGGCATTTTATTAGATAATGGGGATTCGCCTATAGTTTGAAAATTGAGTTCACCACCAAGACAATCTTTATAAAATACCATTGCTTCTCTACAATTGCCATTAAATGTAAGATAAGAATTTATTTGTGTCATTTTTTAGCTTTCGGTTTTTGAGTATTTAATGTTACTCTATACGCTACCATTTTTGCAATCAATTTTAATGGCATGGGTTTGTCTATTGGAAATTGTACAGAACCTTTGCCTTGTTTATACTTTGCAAGTTCTTTTTCAAATGCTGCATGACCTGAAGGAGTAGCATAAAAGCCAATATGATTTTTAAATGCGGCAAAATACACCAGAGGTTTTCCGTTTAGTTTATACGCAGGTATTCCATAGCTGATGCTTTCTTCCGCATTTGGTGCTACTTTTAAAATTGTACTGCGTATTTCACCTAATTTATTTTGAACATCTTCTGTAAAATCCTTGATGTATTCATCAACCGTTTTTTTTGTTATGGTTTTCATAAACAATTTTTAGGCGTTCATCAATTTTTCGATATCAAACTTTTTCATTTGCATAAATGCTGCCACTACTCTTTG
The DNA here is from genome assembly GCA_043717975.1 of Ferruginibacter sp. Lineage (GTDB taxonomy): Bacteria > Bacteroidota > Bacteroidia > Chitinophagales > Chitinophagaceae > Ferruginibacter. The sequence goes on from JAYSWO010000456.1 coordinate 1,415, forward strand.
TCCTTTCTCCGGGTCTGCCATTAATTTACCCAATATTTTTGGTACTACTTGCCACGATACTCCAAATTGGTCTTTGCACCACCCACATTGGCTTTCGGCACCTCCATTAGAAATAAGGTTATTCCAATAATGGTCTATTTCTTCTTGTGTGTCACACTCAATGGCAAATGAAACTGCTTCATTGAATTTGAATTGGGGTCCACCGTTTAAACCCATAAATGGATTGCCGTTCAATTCCCATTTTACTACCATTGGGTTTTCAGAAGTAATTTTTGCATTTGGGAAAATAGAACAATAAAATGCTGCTGCTGCTTTGGCTTGTCCATCAAACCATAAGCATGGATACATTTGATTTGTCATTTTTATTAATTTTTAGAGTGCTTCTGTATAAGATTTAAAATTGTTCAATATCATTTGCCAACCGCCTTGTTGCATTTCTATTGGGTTTTCCTCTTCAGGGTCAAAAGTTACTACTACTTCCGTTTGACTTCCTATATTATTGAATTGAACTGTTGCTGTTCTTCCTCCAAATTCATAGGTAAAATTTTCGCCTTCATTTATGTCAGAATAAATGGCTTCAAAGTCAAAACCAAAACTGCCATCTTTGGCTTCCATTCTTGCTTTGTATGTACCACCTACTCGCATATCGTTTTCGGCACTTGGGCAATGCCAACTAGGGTCGGCAAAATTCCAATGAACAATGTGTTTTGGGTTGGTGTAATAATCCCAAACTTTCTCTATTGGTGCATGTATCGTTGCATGAACGGTAATTTTTGTTGCTTTCATTTTTCTTTTTTTTAAATGTTATTATTTTGAAGCGTTTAGCCATTCTGTAATGATCGTACTCAATGATTCTTTGCACTTTTCTATTTCTATCATGGACTTAAATGTAGCAACCGCTCTATCATTTCCTTTCCAAGCTAGTAACCCAAAATCTTCTTTTATTAATTTTTCTTTGGGTTGTTCTTTTACTTTAGCTCCACGATGAAAAATAATTTGTATGTTTTTAGGCGGCTGAATTTTCATTGTAATTCTGTCTTCTTTATCTACACAATAGTTAGGTCCATTCCATTTTATGTTTTCCGATAAATGTTTATTTGATGATAAAATAGATTGCCTTAGTAATTGAATTTCCTTCCTTAAAGGATGATTTTGCTCATCTAAAAAAACACTTACCTCAGGGTTGAGATTTATTTTATGCTTTGCCATTGATTCTTTTTTTTTAAATGTAATTTTTCCTTTTTAAGCAACAATATAAGTTTGGGCAGTGTGGTTTTGCCCAAACCATGTAATTGAAGTATTTCTTCTTCGCTGTATTCAGATAATTTTTTCAGAGACTGTATTCCTTTATTTTCCAATGCTCTTCTTGCTGGCGCAGCAAGTAATGATAGAAAGTTTTCTTTTGGTTTTCTTTCCGCTTCACATTTCGGGCAAGTGGGGCAATCGCTGCTTTTGTAAAACGTATGCCCATTTTCGCAAACTTTCTTTACCATTTTTTTTGCTGTTGCCATTTCAATTTCTTTAACCATACAAATATGCAACCTATTTCTTACATATTGAATGTGTAAAAATGACAATAAAAGGGTTTTTTACGACAATATGTTTTTACCTTTATTTTATTATAATACCTTAGTAAAATGAAAAAAGTAAGCATTCTCGTTCCTGAAAATTCGGTGATGCAAGCCATTGCCGACCCACAATATTTGTTCTCTGCCGTAAACCAATTTATGGCTGTATCAGGCAAAAAACCATTGTTTGATGTGCAACTAGTTGGTTTTAAAAAAGAAGTAAAATTAAATGATGGTTTATTTTCTGTAAATACTTCTAAGTTGTAGAAAGATGTGAAGAAAACAGATTTGCTGGTAATACCTGCCTTGTTTGGCGATATGAAAACGGCTATTAGCAAAAACCAAAAACTGTTGCCTTGGATTAATGAACAATACAAGAATGGGGCAGAAGTGGCATCACTTTGTGTGGGTGCTTTTCTGTTGGCATCCACAGGTTTGCTTAATGGTAAAGAATGTTCTACACATTGGGGATTTCAAAATGAATTTAGATAAATGTTTCCCGATGTAGAAGTAATGGACGGTAGTATTATTACAGAAGAGCACCGCATTTATTCTAGTGGTGGTGCACATTCATACTGGAATTTATTATTGCATTTGGTAGAAAAATATACGGATAGGCAAACAGCCATTTTAGCGTCTAAATATTTTGCCATTGATATTGATAGAGAAAGCCAATCGGCCTTTGCCATGTTCCAAGGCCAAAAAAACCACCATGATAATGCTATAAAACAAACACAAAACTTTATTGAAAATAATATTCACGAAAAAATTACCATTGATGAATTAGCAGATATGATATCGTTGGGCAGGAGAACTTTTGAAAGAAGATTTAAAGTTGCTACAAACAATTCAGTTTTAGAATATATAAATAGAGTGAAAATAGAAACTGCCAAAAGAAGTTTTGAAACAAGTAGAAAAAATATTAACGAAGTAATGTACGATGTTGGTTATACAGACACAAAAGCATTTCGTACTATTTTTAAAAAAATAACTGAGCTTGCACCTATCGAGTATCGGAATAAGTATAATAAAATATCAGTTAACGGATACTAATTTTTTGCTTAATCCTCTAAACCTTTTCCATCAAGTATTTTTGGTAGATATTTCTCTATTCTTGCTTCTCTAGTTTTTACTTGTTTTGCTGCTGCAAAATAGAGTAGGTAACCCCTTTGCCGCCCTGCTGTTAATGCTTCAAAAGCAGTTTTCAATTCAGGCATTTCATTTAAAACATGTTGAAATTCTTCAGGTATTTTATATGCTGTTGTCTTTTTTAATTCCACTTTTATACCTGCTTTATCGATGGCAATGGCTTCTTTTATATAAGCTTTTATAGTTGATTTGTTTTTTAATATTTCTTCAATATTCACAAACCTAATTTGCCGTGCAGCTTGTACATTTTCTGTTTGTTGTATTAAAATATTTTTTGGATCTTTTAGCAAAGCCCCTTGCATAAACAATACAGCACAATAGTTTTTAAATCCATGTATCAAAACAATATTATTCTTTTGCTGTGTGTAGCAAGGGCATCCCCATTTTAATTCTTCTGTTAAGCCACTATCAAGGGCAAGCATTCTTAATTCCGAATATGCTTCTTGCCACTTGGAGGCTTTGGTAAAAAACCAATCAACTTTTGGGTTCATATAATTTGATTCTTGAGATTAATTTTTTGTAAGCTAGTCTAAAATACCATTATAAATTAACAAAAAATGCTCAGCTTTTTTCATTCGTAGCTTCAACTCCATATCGTATGGCTTCTTCAAGAATATCAAGATTTATATCTTTCAACGTTTTGAATTTGATGCAATACCCGGTCACACTAGCCTTGCCTAATTCTTTTCCATATGTTTGAGCTAAGTATGTTTTATCCTTGATACCCATAATGTAGACAGAGATTCCAGTTGTGTTTGCGCTTAGGCCAATTTGATAAAATGCTTTGGTTGTTCCATCAGCATATTTTATGTTGTACAATCCATATCCAATATTAGGATTAGATACCGTTTTGCCTTTATCGTCTTTGCCATCTAAAAACCATAATGTACATGTTGGCAACGCCTGAATGATTTGCTGGTGCAATGTTTGCATGTCGCTGCGTTTTGGTTCAGGCTGGCTGGCAATGTATTCTTTGATTTGTTTTTGTACGTTCATTTCACTCATTTTTTGGATAAAGCAGCCAACAAATCTTCCAAATTGGTCATTGACATTTTAAATCCTTCTGTGAAGCCCATTTCAATCATCTTCTCCATACGGGCAAGCGATTCATTAAAAATTGTAATGCTCACTTTTGTGATCCCATTATGTTCGCTAAAGTTGTAATCCCATTCAGAACCGGGCAATTCAAGGTTTTCATCTTTGTCTGCAAAAGCATTGTACATTTTAAAATTCGTCTTCGGTGTAATGGAGGTATATTCCTGTATTGCCCAACGCTCTAGGCCTTCGGGGCTTACCATGGCATAAAATCTTTTGCCACCAACTTTAAAATCCATGTACTTTGTTTTTGATGCCCAGGGTTTAGGTGCCACCCATTGGTCAAGAATTTCTGGGTTGGTAAAAGCATCCCATACTAGGGAAAGTTCGGCATCAAATTCTCTGGTAATAAATACCGTTTTTGCTGTTTTGTTAACGGTAAAATCAAATAGCAAATTGTTGTTCATTTTTTTTGTTTTTTAAGTGTTAATAATACTTTGTCAAGTTGACTAAATCGGGTTTCCCACATGGCACGAAAAGGCTCTAACCAGTTATCAATTTCTTTCATTTTGCTTGGATTAAGTTGGTAATAAATTTCTCTGCCATTTTGTTCTTGCTTTACCAATTGACATTCTGTAAGTATTTTTATATGTTTAGATACCGCCTGCCTGCTCGTTTCAAAATGCTCTGCCAATGCATTGGGCGTCATAGCCTGTGCGGCTATTAAAACCAAAATGGCTCTTCGTGTAGGGTCTGCAATGGCTTGAAATACATCTCTTCTCATTTTATATTTTTATATATGTGCTACTGTTCGGTTGTAAATTTAGGCGCAATCGTTTGATTGCGCAAAATATTTTTATTTTCATCAAATCCACTTCTCAACAAGTCACAAAAAAGCCACCATGTTTTACGATAGTGGCTTTTTATTGTATTCAAATATGTACTTAAATCTCACCTAGCACAACCAGCAATGCATAAATTACGCCTGGTAACCAAAATATTAAGGTAAGCAATAGAGAAATCCAAAATTTATTGTTTACTTCTCCTTGGTGCAAATAAACAGCCAAAGGTGGAAGCAGTATAGCAAGAATAACCAACAACAATTGATTGGTGCTTGGTTCATTGCCTGCTTTTTTATTTGCCTTATAATCTTTTAAGCTAGCCTTTACCGCTTTTATTCTTTCCTTTTTTTCATTATGGCTTGTGTTTTTAAATTCTTTTAAAGCATCTTTTACAGAAACAGGTGTGTTTGTAATAGGTACAAAAGGAATAACAAATGTAGGCGCGGGGGTAATGGCTGGATTAAATGTAAACAAAATTGGATGGTCAACTACAATGTTTGTTGCGTTTACATTGTTCATAGCCAAACTAAAAAATGCCACCATCAATAAGGCGTTGCGAAAAATTTTCTTCATAAAAAAATTATAAGTGAGTAAATGTTAAAAAAAGTTAAATGCAATATCTGTTCCAAAGTTTTTAAAACAACCATAAACTTGAAAAAAGCACTCATTTATTATTGTACATTTGCGGCACAAAAATATAATTTATGCAAGAAGTATATATTCTCTCAGCCGTGCGCACACCCATAGGAAGTTTTGGAGGCTCACTTAAAGATATGACCGCCACTCAATTGGGAGCTGTAGCTATTAAAGGTGCTTTAGAAAAAGCAGGTGTGGATGCAGCTTTGATAAACGATGTATTGATGGGTTGTGTAATACAAGCCAATCTTGGGCAAGCACCCGCCAGGCAAGCAGCCAAATTTGCAGGCCTGCCAAACGAAGTAAATTGTACAACTATAAATAAAGTATGTGCTAGTGGAATGAAAGCCATTTCCCAAGCCGCTCAAAGCATTATGCTAGGCGATGCAGATATTGTAATAGCAGGTGGTATGGAAAGCATGAGCAATGTACCTTTTTACACAGAAAATATGCGTTGGGGAAATAAATATGGCAATGTAAGCATGTTAGATGGTTTGGCAAAAGATGGGCTTACAGATGTATATGATGGAAAAGCCATGGGCAATGCTGCAGAACTTTGTGCTACTACCTGTGGCGTAAGTAGGGAAGACCAAGATGCCTTTGCTATAGAAAGTTACAAGCGCTCACAAGCAGCTACCAATGAGGGTAGATTTGAAAATGAAATAGTTCCGGTAACCATTCCACAAAAAAAAGGCGACCCAATTGTTTTTTCAAAAGATGAAGAACCTTTTAATGTAAAGTTTGATAAGATAGCAGGATTGAAAGGCGCATTTGTAAAAGATGGTACAGTAACCGCTGCCAATGCGAGTACGATGAATGATGGTGCAGCAGCATTGGTTTTGATAAGTAAGAAAAAAATGGAAGAACTTGGCTTGAAACCAATTGGTAAAATTGTAAGCTATGCCGATGCAGAGCAAGCACCTGAGTGGTTTACAACTACACCAGCCATAGCTGTACCAAAAGCCATTTCTAAAGCTGGACTAACAGCTGATGATATTTCTTATTACGAATTAAACGAGGCTTTTGCTGTAGTAGGAATTGAAAATACGAAGCGCATGAGTCTTGATGCTGCTAAAGTAAATGTAAATGGGGGAGCTGTTTCCATTGGTCATCCATTGGGTGCAAGCGGCGCAAGAATTATTGTTACTTTATTGAATGTATTGAAACAAAACAATGCAA
>JAYSWO010000457.1:0-20868 GCA_043717975.1 Ferruginibacter sp.
TGGAAATTGGTACCGGTAGTATTTATCAGGCAACAGTATTGGCAGAGCTTGGTGCAAAAGTGTTTACCATAGAAAGACAAAAAAATCTTTTTGATAAAACGAAAAATTATATTTTTAAAAACAAATACATCAACCTAAAGTTTTTTTATGGTGATGGTTTTGAAGGCTTGCCAACTTATGGTCCATTCGATAAAATAATTATCACTGCTGCCGCACCCTTTGTTCCACCAAAACTTATACAACAATTGAAAACAGGTGGTTATATGGTTATACCTGTAGATGAGGGGGCACATCAGCGTATGCTACGGCTTACAAAAAAAGAAGATGGAAGTTATAGTGAAGAAGTGTTTGAAAATTTTTCGTTTGTGCCGATGTTGAAGGGAAAACATGGTTAAAGGTTCTTCAACTATGAGATTCTATGCTGTTTTAAGATTTTCTTTTATCATGTGAAGTCTAAAAATTATTTTAATAAAAGTATATTTACTTTTGCTAAGTTACTTCCAAAATTATTAGAATAATTTATAAACTATTGCCGCTAATACCGCTCCAAAAATTGGTCCAACAACAGGTATCCAACTATACGCCCAATCACTATCTCTCTTATTCTTTATAGGCAATAAAAAATGCATAATGCGTGGCCCCAAATCTCTTGCGGGGTTTACTGCATAACCCGTAGGCCCACCAAGCGATAAGCCAACACCAAGTACAACAAATGCTACAGGCAAAGCACTTAATGGCCCCAACTCTACTGATGACTTACTATTACTTAGCATGAGTATGGCAAACATTAATGCAAATGTGATTACTACTTCTGTCATAAAATTATGTACGTTACTCTTTATTGCAGGTGCATTACAAAAGCATGCTAGTTGTCCATCTGCATCCGTAGTGGCATCAAAATGTTGTTTATATGCTACCCAAACCAATGTAGTACCAAGCATTGCACCTAGCATTTGTGCAGGTATATACACAAGTAATTTATCCCAATTGCCACTTACCACAGCATCTGCAATAGTAACAGCGGGGTTTAAATGAGCACCGCTTGCGGCAGCTGTGTAAACGCCTATAAAAACTGCAATAGCCCAACCAAAAGTAATCACAATCCAACCTCCACCATTGCCTTTTGTCTTATGCAATACAACGTTTGCTACTACACCATTGCCGAATAAAATAAGCAATGCTGTTCCTACAAATTCTGATACAAAAGGCGTCATGGCTTAAAAGTTTTGGTTAAGATAACAAATATTGTTTTGCTAATGTATTAAAAGATTTTATTTCTTCGTTTATCCAATCTTCACTTTTATTCATTTCAGTTGCCATTATTTTTGCAACGACAGTTGAAGCTTCCATTGCAGCAGTAGCATCTAAAAAAAGTATTCGTATTCTTCTGGCTAACATATCTTCTACCGTTTGTGCCATTTCGTATCTTACTGCCCATATCACTTGCGCTTTTGTGTATTCAAATTTTGAATGTATCTTTTCTTGCCACAAACTATTTTCAAGATACAATTTTTTTACTTCAGCAGCATCACTTCCATATACTTTCAAATACTCCTCTCCTATTACTTCGTTTGTATATCCATGAATATGTAAATTAGTGCTTGTACTTTTTTGTTTTGGCAAATTACCTACCAATACGGAATTATTAATCACTTCCTCAGCCATTTTTCTATATGTTGTCCATTTGCCTCCAGTTATTGTTATCAATTTGCTATCCGAAATAATAATGGTGTGATCTCTTGATAGCAAAGAAGTATTTTTTGCGCCTTTTCTTTTTACCAATGGCCGCAGGCCAACAAACACCGATGTTACATCCGTTGTTTTAATATCTGCAAGTAAATATTGGTTTAAATTTTGCAAAATAAAGTTCACTTCTTCTTGTAAAGGCAATGGCTCTATATCAATATTACTTACAGCGGTATCTGTTGTACCTACTATTATATAATTATGCCACGGCACAGCAAACAAAACCCTCCCATCACTCGTTTTTGGTACCATCAATGCGCTAGACCCTCCAAAATGTTTTTTCTCTATCACAATATGAATCCCTTGCGATGGTGCTACAATATTCTCTTCATCATTTTTATCCATATTCATTACATCATCCACAAAAACACCAGTAGCATTTATAACAACTTTTGCTTTTAATGGATATATCTTTTCTGAAAATGTATCTTTACAAACTACGCCAGTAATTTTTTTGTCGTCTTTTAATAAACCTGTTACTGCCATATAATTTAAAACTGCAGCGCCATTTTCTACAGCCGTTTGGGCAAGGTTTATGGCTAGCCGGGCATCGTCAAACTGGCCATCTGTATATATTACAGCGCCATATAATTTTTTAGTTTCTATTTCTGGCAAATACTCAATTGCCTTTTTTGCAGAAACAATGTTGGTATTTCCCAATCCTAACTTCCCACTAAGCGCATCATACATTTTTAAACCAACTCCGTAATATATTTTTGCCCACCAACTATAATTAGGTATTACAAATTGCATTTTACTTGATACATGCGGCGCATTTTTAAGCAACAACCCTCTTTCTTTTAAGGCATCTCTTACCAATTTAATATTGCCTTGAGCTAAATATCTTACACCTCCATGTACCAATTTTGTAGCACGACTGCTGGTACCTTTTGCAAAATCAAAACGCTCTACCAACAATGTTTTGTATCCTCTACAAGCTGCATCCACGGCAGTACCAAGCCCCGTAGCGCCCCCACCAATTATTATTATATCCCACTCAATATCTTGTTGCAATTTTTGCAGTTCTATATGCCTATCCATTTTTTGTAAGCGTTGCATTTACAGCAGTTTTCCATCCATTCATCAATAGAGTTCTATTTTCTTCGGTTGTATTTGGTACAAATTTTTGTTGCACTTGCCATTGTTGTTGCAACGATTGTATACTACTCCAAAAACCAACAGCCAAACCTGCTAAATAAGCCGCACCAAGTGCTGTTGTTTCTGTAATCACCGGCCTTACAACTGTTGTATTAAGCATATCTGCCTGAAATTGCATCAGCATATCATTAGCAGTAGCACCACCATCAACCCTTAACTCTTTTATACTAATATTACTATCTGCTTCCATGGCTTTTAATACATCACACGTTTGGTAAGCAATACTTTCTACAGCTGCTCTTGCAATGTGAGATGCATTGCTCCCACGTGTGAGGCCAATTATGGTTCCTCTGGCATCTTGATCCCAATAAGGCGCACCCAAACCTACAAATGCAGGCACTACATACACACCGCCATTTGAATCTACTTTACTTGCCAACGCTTCTACATCTGCAGAGGTTTTTATAATGCCCAATCCATCTCTAAGCCATTGTACCACTGCGCCAGCCACAAACACACTTCCTTCCAATGCATATTGTGTAATGCCATTTACTTTCCATGCTATAGTGGTAAGCAAATTGTTTTTTGACATTACCATTTGCTCGCCAGTATTCATCAGCATAAAACAACCAGTGCCATATGTATTTTTTACCATGCCAGGCTGGGTACACAATTGTCCAAAGAGAGCGGCCTGTTGGTCGCCAGCAATACCAGCAATGGGTATGCCATTAAGCGGCTCTAAATTTTCTACATGACCATACACTTCGCTACTGCTGCGTATTTGCGGCAACATATTGCCAGGCACATCCAACAATTTTTCTAGTGCTCCGTCCCATTGTGTAGTACCAATATTACACAACATGGTTCGGCTCGCATTGCTCACATCTGTTACATGTGTACGCCCATTGGTAAGTTTAAAAACCAGCCAACTATCTATGGTACCAAAACACAATTCTCCCTTTGCTGCTTTTTCTCGAGCTCCAGCTACATTATCTAAAATCCATTTTATTTTTGTACCACTAAAATAGGCGTCTATTACCAAGCCTGTTTTTTGTTTTATCAAATCTGCATTACCATTGGCTTTGAGCTCATCGCAAAAAGATGCCGTTCGCCTATCTTGCCACACTATGGCGTTGTAAATAGGCTTACCAGTATTTCTATCCCACACCACCGTTGTTTCTCTTTGGTTGGTAATGCCAATGGCGGCTATATCTGTAGCTTTTAAATTGGCTTTATGTAAAGCATCCACAGCCACTATAAACTGTGTATCCCAAATTTCTATAGCATCATGCTCTACCCAACCTGGTTGTGGAAATATTTGTGTAAATTCCTTTTGTGCTACAGAAATAATTTCCCCTTTTTCGTTAAAAACAATTGCTCTGCTGCTGGTAGTCCCTTGGTCTAGAGATAAAATATATTTGCTCATGAAAATTTATTTATGTTAAGATAAGTATTAATTTTTACATAATAAATTTTAGATTGGGCGTATAAATATAAAAGATACGTATTTTTACAAAAAATACAATAATGACTACTAAATTAAATTTAACCATTGATGAAAAGGTTGTAGCAAAAAGTAAACGTTTTGCTGCTACACAAAATACATCTGTTTCAAAATTGGTAGAAGAATTATTAATAAAACATATTGATAAAAACAAAGAACAAAAAAAGTCAGATTTTATAAAAAGAACAGCCGGAATAGTGAAGGCAAAACAATTTGACTTACATACTGCAAAAACGACTGCTTTACAAGAAAAATATGGCTTATAAAATATTTTTAGATACTAACATCATTATCGATTACTTTATTGAAGATAGACCCGAGCATAAAAATACAGTAGAACTTTTTGAAAAAATTATTGAAGAAGATCTGTATGCTTATACTTCTGAATCGGTTGTAAATACAGCGTCTTACTTACTAGTAAAATACATTAGTGCTAAAAAACTTAAAATAATATTAGACGAAATGTTACGTTTTGTACAAATTTTACCAAGCAACAATAATACTTTTCATAGAGCATATCTTTTGGAGAATAATGATTTAGAAGATTCCGTTCTATACCAAATTGCATTGGAAAACGAAATGGATTATTTTATTACTTCCGATGTTGGCTTGTCAAAAAGATTACACTCTAAAAAACTACCTATTATAAATCCAGGAAATTTGCTAAAAAAAATTTAACCCTTTTCTAACTATTCATCACCGCTCCTCCATTTATATCAATAGCTTGCCCAGTAATAGATTGCTGATTTAATAAATAATACACCAATGCTGCAATCTCTTCTGGCTCACTCATTTTTTTAAGTGGCACACTTTGCATGGCTATATCATAAAATTCATTTTTAGAAATGCCAATACCATCAGCTATGCCTTGCAATCCATTTTGCGCCATATTGGTATTTACCCAACCTGGGCAAATGGCATTTACCAAAATATTATCTGCTGCATATTGAACAGCCCAGCTACGCATAAGCCCTAGCAAACCTGCTTTAGATGCACAATACGCTGCGTAATTGGCTACACCTAGCCGTGCAAGAATTGAAGATGTAATTACAATTTGTTTGTAATTACTTTTACTGCGTTTTAATGCATCCAAAAATTATTGGATAGTATAATAAGTACCCGTCAGATTTGTTCCAATAATTTCATTCCATCTATCATTTTCGCCAAAATTATTTTCTCCTCCAACACCTGCGTTTGCAATAACACCCTCTAAAACCAAATCAGCATTTTGCTGTATGATAATTTTTAAAGAATTTTCATCAGCAATATCCACAACAAATATTTTGTGATTTCCACCTACTAAAGCTGACAAAGTTTCTTTTAAATTATTTTCGTTTCGTCCCATTAAAAAACAGGTGTGACTATTCTTTGCAATTTTAATAGCTATGGCTCTGCCAATTCCGCTTCCAGCTCCAGTAATTAAGTAATTCATTTTTATATTTTTCTTTGTGATACTTTGTTTCCTAGATGGGAAAGTTTTACTTTTTCAAAAAACCAATCAGTCCCTTAAAATAATTTTCTTGATCGTCCCACATGCTACAATGGCTGCCATTGGTGCAGGTAACCAAACTACCATTAGGAAATTTTTCACTCATCATCTGCATAAATGCAGGATCCATGGTATCGTACATACCTCTAATAACTAAGGTTGGTATTTTTATTTTAGGTAAATCTGGCGTTCTATCCCACAAAGCCAAGCGTCCACTAATGCCAAACTCCGATGGACCTTGCATAATCGTATATACTTCTACATTTAAATGTGCAAATGCTCTGTTTACTGGTTCAGGAAAAGGATACACTTGGCAAATATGTTTATTGTAATAATGGTTTAATAACAAATTCATATAAAGAGGATTGTTGGTTGTTTTTGTTTTTTCAAAATATAAAATACTATCCACAATGGTAGGATTCATCTTTTTTTGCAAAACATCTTTATTGTATGCTGCATAGGCTGGGCAACTGCTCATCATGTTACTCACAATTAATCCTTTTAAATGTTGTTGATATTTTAATGCATACTCTATGGCCAAAATGCCTCCCCAGCTATGCCCTAATAAATAAAAATTTGTGCTATCTAAATGCAGTGCTTGGCGCACTTGTTCTACTTCTTCTACAAAACGATCCGTTGTCCACAATGCGCTGTCAGTTGGCTTATCGCTGCGGTAACTACCAAGTTGATCATAATAAATAAACTCAATACCTTCTTGTGGTAAAAAGCTTTCGAAGCTTTCAAAAAATTCATGATCTCCACCAGGTCCGCCATGTAACAACAATACTTTTATTTTGGGGTTATTGCCAAATCGCTTTGTCCATACATTAAATTTTCCTTTAGGCGTGTTGATGGATATCATTTGAATACCGCCAGTTTTTACCTTACTCGTATCCACACTTTTAAAATAATCTGTTACCGACATATTCGTATTGGACGAATTACAAGAGATAAAAAAACCAACTAGTAAAATAATGAATAGACAACGCATAATAAAGTTTTAAAAATATGAATGTACAAAGGTTAACTAGAATAATAGATTTTATTTTCATTTAGATTACATTGTGATTCATTTTTAAGTATTGATTATGAAAAAAATAATGCTACTCGGCTCAGGTGAGTTGGGTAAAGAATTTGTAATAGCTGTAAAACGCTTTGGACAATTCGTAATAGCAGTGGACTCCTACAACGATGCACCTGCGCAACAAGTAGCCGATGAGCGGGAAATAATAAATATGCTGGATGCTGCTGAATTGGACAGAATAGTGGCTAAACACAAACCTGATATTATAGTGCCAGAAATAGAAGCGATACGCACAGAGCGTTTTTATGATTATGAGCAGCAAGGCATACAAGTAGTGCCAAGTGCTAAGGCAGCCAATTTTACCATGAATAGAAAAGCCATTAGAGATTTGGCCGCAAAAGAATTAGGATTAAAAACTGCCAAATACGAATATGCCAATAGCTTTGTTGAGCTTACTGCTGCAGTAAAAATAGTAGGTATTCCATGTGTAGTAAAACCGTTGATGAGTTCTAGTGGTAAAGGACAATCTGTGATAAAAACTGAAGAAGATATTTTAAAAGCTTGGGAATATGCACAAGCTGGTAAGCGAGGCGATTATTCAGAAGTTATTGTAGAAGCATTTGTGAAATTTAATGCTGAAATAACATTGCTTACCGTTACACAAAAAAATGGCAATACATTATTTTGCCCACCCATTGGCCATAGGCAAGAGCGAGGCGACTATCAAGAAAGCTGGCAGCCCGCTGAAATAACAAACGACCATTTAACAGAAGCCCAACATATGGCTGCACAAGTTACCACAGCACTTACAGGTGCAGGTTTGTGGGGTGTTGAATTTTTCTTAGCTGATGATGGCGTGTATTTTTCGGAGCTCTCTCCTCGCCCACATGATACGGGTATGGTAACCCTTGCAGGCACGCAAAATTTTTCTGAATTTGAATTACATGCTAGAGCTGTATTGGGATTGCCTATTGCAGAAATAATACAAGTGCGTGTAGGTGCTAGTGCAGTAATTTTGGCGGACAAAGAGGGAGACAATCCAACTTTTATTGGTTTAGAAAATGCATTAAACAATATCAAAAGTACTGTATTTATTTTTGGCAAGCCAATTACAAGACCATATAGAAGAATGGGTGTAGTAGTTACTTATGATAGTGTGGGAAGTGATGTTAATGTTGTAAAAGAAAAAGCTATTCGTATTTCTAAAATGATTACAGTAGTGTCAAAATAGTTTTATTATCTCACTAATTTGTTTAAATAAAAATAGTTATTAATCTACATAAAATAATTCGTATTATTGTTTACTAAACTAAAAACATGAACCTAACTAACGACGATTTAAAAAATCATGCATTACATCAACTAAGCACCTACAGCAAATGGGGAGAATCTATAGGCGTTGTTCTTGTTGCGGGCATAATTGCCGCTGTAGCAAGTTGTATTCCTTTTGGTAGTTTATTAATATCAGGCCCCTTAGCTCTTGGTATGGCAGGTTATTTTTTAAGGGTTTCCAGAAATGGAGATGCCATTTTAAATGATATGTTTGATGGGTTTAAAAATTTTGGCAATGCATTTATTGGAAATTTTTTAGTAGGCCTTTTAACGGTGCTTGCAATGATATTATTAATTGTACCGGGTGTAATAGTGGCATGTGGTTATTCGCAAATAAATAGAATAATGCACGATAATCCAACCATGAGTGGTATAGACGCTATGAAAGCAAGTTGGCAATTGATGGATGGAAAAAAAATGGACTTTTTTATTTTAAACCTGAGCTTTATCGGTTGGGCTCTTTTATGCATTTTAACCTTTGGCGTTGGTTTTTTATTTTTAGGCCCATACATAAGTGTTACCAATGGTAAATTCTATGATAAAATCAGTGGCCATGGTGATGAAATAGTGGATAGTATTGGACAAGACATAACCGTAAATTAAAGATGACTATTCGTAGTATAAAAAGTCTAATTCCATATTTCATTATTTGTTTAAAAAAAATAGGCTATTCCCCTTACAGAATAGCCCATTCATAACCTATAAATCTACATCAACGAAAACACTACATTTTTGGTAACAATACAGCATCAACTACATGTATTACTCCATTGCTTTGGTTTACATCAGCAATTGTTACATAAGATTTACCGCCATTAGCGTCTGTGATTTGAACTTTTTTTCCTTTCAAAGAAAAAGTAAGATCACCACCCGCAACGGTTTTCGCTACAAATTTTCCGCCGCCTTTTTTTATAGCTGCTACTACGTCTGCTGCGCTTATTCTTCCTGATACTACATGATAAGTAAGTACACCTGTAAGTGCATCTTTACTTTCTGGTTTTAGTAATCCAGCTACCGTACCATCAGGTAATTTTGCAAATGCTGCATTGGTAGGAGCAAATACAGTAAATGGCCCTGCTCCTGAGAGCGTTTCTACCAAACCTGCTGCTTTTACTGCGGCTACAAGTGTAGTATGGTCTTTGCTATTTACAGCATTCTCAATAATATTTTTTGTAGGATACATAGCTGCACCACCTACCATTTTAGTTTTTTGAGCTGTAACGGTTGTAGTTGCAAATGCTACAACAGCAAGCATAAATAAATTTTTAATTTTTTTCATGATTATTTTTTTAATTACTTTTTTTAATTACTTTTTTTTGAAATATTTTTAAGCTTGCGATCGCTTCATGATTTACGACATGTTATAAAAAATAGTTTTACCTATTTCTTTATAAAGCTTAAAAAGAAATGTTAAGAAAACAAGCGCAAAAAAAAGCAGCTTTTCAGCTGCTTCAAAAAAATATTAAAAATCGTTGTTTACGGGATCTTTCGGTTTGGGTTTTGGTTTTACTACCTCTTTGGGTTTTACTCCTGCTTTTTTATCATCAATAATTGCCGGTGGGGTGGTTTTCTTTTCCTCTTTTTTAGGTTCTTCTTTTGTTGGAGGAACATTTGATACAGTTTTGTTAGTATCTGAAGGAGTAGTAACTTCCGGTTCTATTCCATCATTGCTTACAGAAGGGTCTTCAGATAAATAATCTCCTGCTCCATCATCTCCATTGTTTTCAAATGGTCTTCCATTATCATCCGTACGAGGGTCGCCACGTTCAAGTATTCTGTTAAAATATTCTGCATCTCCTGATATTGGATTGTTTTTCATTTCTACTGGTATGGCAAATTCTTTTGGCTCAGTATAATTCTTAAACTTTTTATCTGCATACACCTTGGCCATAAATTTCCCCCAAGCGGGCGCAGCCATTTCTGCACCACCACCATTTGCATAAATAGGTATAAACGGATCTTCACAGCCTACCCATGTACCCGCCAATAATGTAGGCGTGTAACCAATAAACCAGCCATCGGTATTATCATTGGTAGTACCAGTTTTACCGGCCTTTTCTGCAGGTATGTCATAGCTATTTAATCTTTTGGCGGTACCTTCTTTTATAACACCCTGCATCATTTTTACCATCGTGTATGAATCCGCTTCCCCTATTACCTGCTTACTCTGCGCTAGCGGAAACTCATGTACCAAATTACCATTCTTGTCTTCTATTCTAGTTACAAAAACAGGTTCTGTATTGTATCCTCTATTTGGAAACATAGTGTAGGATTGCAACATTTCCAAAATAGGAATTTCTGCAGAACCCAATGCTATAGATGGATATGGCGGTATTTTCACTTTTATTCCACATTGATGTGCAAATTCAACAGTACGTTTTACACCAACCGCGGCCATTAAATGCCAAGCGCATCCATTAATTGACTTTGCCAAACAATAAGCACAAGTACCACCACCAGTACTAATTGTTTTTCCATTTAATGTCAAGGGGCCTCCTGGTATATATGTTTCAGGTGTATAACCCGCATCTTGCACGGCAAGTGTATATAGCAATGGTTTAAATGTAGAACCTACTTGCCTAGAACTTTCAGATACGTGGTCAAATTTAAACCATCTAAAATCTATACCGCCAATCCAAGCTTTAATTTCTCCACTTCTTGGATCCATGGCTACAAAAGAAGTTTGTAATAATTTTTTATGATATTTTATTGAATCTATTGGCGTCATTACCGTATCCATCTCATGCCTATCACCTCCTTTTTTCCATGAAAATATTTTCATAGAAACAGGTATGGTAAAAGACTTTTTGATGATAGCTTCATCAATCTTATCCTCTGTCATATTTTTCCAGCGCTCAGTTTGCTTCATTGCTCTTTCAATGGTGCTTTCACGGCCTTTCCAAAGTTTTTCTCCTCTATACCTAAGCGCAGCGTTTAATTTACTTTGCTCGCCAGGTATGTGTGATTCCATAGCTTCTTCTGCATAGGCTTGCATACGAGAATCTATGGTTGTGTAAATTCTAAGTCCATCTCTAAACAAATTATAAGGCTCGCCAGTTTTAGGATTTTTATTGTTCTTACACCATTCTTTCATTACAACTATTAACGCCCTTCTATAATGCGGAGCTATACCAATGGCTTCATCTATTGCTTTAAAATTTGTAATAATTGGTTTTGCTTTTAGCTTTGCAGCTTCTGCTTCTGTAAGAAATTTTTGATCTGCCACTACCATTTGTTCAAGTACCGTATTTCTTCTGTTAACAGCGGCATCGGCATGGCGTATTGGCTCATATATAGAAGGTCCTTTTAGCATACCCACTAATACTGCTGCCTCTTCTTGCTTTAAATCTATTGGTTCTTTTTGAAAATATGTACGACTCGCATTTCTAATGCCAAAAACATTTCCCCATGGAGCCCTGTTTAAGTATAGGGTGATTATTTCTTGTTTGGTAAAATTCCTCTCTAATTTTACAGCAACAATCCACTCTTTTATTTTTTGTACACCTCTTGTAAATATATTACCATGTCCTTGCCCTAAAATCATTTTTGCAAGCTGCTGTGTAATGGTACTTCCACCCCCATCACTACCTAATGAATACACTGCCCTCACTACAGCCTTTGCATCTATACCAGAGTGTTTTTCAAATCTTACATCTTCTGTAGCTATTAAAGCATTGATAACTTTTGGTGATATTTCATGATAAGCCACTTCGCTCCTATTCTCTGCATAATATTTACCCATGAGTAACCCATCTGCGCTTATTACTTCGCTTGCCAAATCTGCTTCCGGATTTTCGAGCTCACGCAATGAAGGCATTTTGCCAAAAAGGCCATATCCAGCTCCAATAAATAAGAATGTTACAAACAATAGGCCTCCAAAAAAAAGCCACCAAATAATTTTTACAGAACGTTTCATTTTGAGTAAGGGGTTATTAAAGAAAATAATAGTGCAATAATTATGCTAAAATTTATTTCCAAAATTGATATTCAACAATTGTTTGTAAGAGGTAATATCTTTATTTGTTTTAAGCAATTGTAAATTTTCTTCAGAAATTATAATGAATGAATATTTTGCTGCCTGCAACCAAGATACTTCATTTGGAGCTGCTCTTTTTATTTTATCAAAATATTTAATAGCTGCTGCCGCATTTTCAAACGGAGAAAATAAAAGCAAAACCCTTAGTGCATCTATGGTATCTCTTTTTATAGTGGTGTTGACGGTTTCCATACTGCCTTTATTGTATCTTACAAAAGCATTTTTAGCTTCGTTAATATACACACCGTCTACTTTATCTAAAATCATTACAACATAATGCGGACTTTCAGGTTTTAACTCAAAGTTTTTATTCTTATAAACGTCTGGTACTTTTATAGAATCAGATACTACTTTCTTTAAAACTACAGGTTGAGTAAGTTTTACTTCGGCAGGTTTTGTAGCTGCTGGAGGTATTACCGTTTTTATAACTGGTTTATCATCTACAAAAATTACTTGCTCCTCTTCTACCCTTGTCACTTGTAATTGTGTAAGGTATTTCTCAATGCTATCCCTTCTGCCCAGCACTTCTATTAAATTACTAGCTTTTCCATTTAATGCAGATGTAGGATACAGGGAAATAATATTTTTTAATGTTGCAATAGCAGCACTATCTTTTCTTTCTTTGATGTAATACACTGATTCTATATATAACAATTGTGGGCTCCAATAATTTGTACCACTTGTACTATCCGCTATTTTTTTTGCTGCTAGGGCTTCTTCAAATTTCCCCTCTATAAACATATTGTAAATGTTTTCATACTTTGCCGTTACTACCGGGTTAGCTGCATTTGGGTTTAACAATGATGGATTAGAAATAATTTTAGCCGCTTTACTATTGGCAAAATTTGTTTTTACCAAATTCTTATACAAATCAGCTTTAGAGGTATTACCTAATTTTCCGTAGCAAAAAGATAAACCTAAATACACGTCAGCCAACATATCATTGTTGGGAAATCTTTTAACAAATTCTTCATAGCGCAGTATGGCTTGCTCATAATCTTGCAACTCATTTTGAAAAATTTGTGCTGCATCGTATAAGTTTTTTGCAATAATTGTATTGCTAGAATCCAATTGCTCTTTGGTAAGCGGTAACCCTCCCATCAATCCATCAAATGAATAATCTGCTTCTTTTGCTACTTGTGTTTTTTCTTCTTTGGTAAGCGGCGCATCGGGGTCTAAGTTTAAATTATTGTCTAATCCAGCACCTTTAGTAATAGAAGACTGAGCGGTTTTTCTTCTCCAATTATCAGTATTGGTTCTTTTACCCCATTTATTTTTAAAATCATTAAAGCCTTTTGCTCTCAAACTTGGGTTGTAAAAATACCATTGCCCGCTATTACTACCTTTTGTATCAAACAAATCAATGGGTTCATTGCTTTTACTGGCAAATACAATAGGCACATTCCCTCCAAAATCTTCTTCTTCTTTTAATCCATTTTCTTTACGATATTTTTTAGCTAGTTTTTTTACAAATGCATTTCTATCAGTGGGCGATAATGCGGCTATCATTTGTAAACTATCTTGCTTTTCTATTTCCATTATTTTAGGAACCAATCTTGCTAAAATTTGTTTTCTGTCTGCAATGGTTGCAGAGTCGAACTGCTTATCTTTTACAACGACGTTTATACTATCATAATAAGAATATGCATCCCTATAGTTTTTTTGATTGTAAGCAATATTAGCCAATTGCATAAAAGATTTATCCTTGTATATAGATGCAGTGGTATTTTTTTCAATACTTTTTTTATACAAAGCAATGCCTTGTGCGGTATCGGTTTTTTGTATACTCAATTGTGCAGCTGAGTAATAAATAATATCTCTAAAAGCTTCATATTTATCTTTGCGTGCCATGTGTAATAATGTGGCTATACTATTATCCAGCTCTTTTGTATTATCTGTATTGCGCATCATTTTTGCGCTATTCAATTTTGCATAAATATCCATTACCACATCTGTAGTACTTTTTGCTGCCTGTGCATAATAATCTTCTGCATTTTTATAATTACCAGTAAGTTCATACATCTGTGCAAGCAAAAATTTCCAACGGCTTTTATCTTCTTTGGTATCTGCATTACTCAATGCTTTTTCTAAGTGCACTGCAGAGCTATCATACATATTCTGCGCATAAAACCAATACGATGTTACTTCGTGTAAATCATTTTGTAAACGCTTCGGTAAATTAACATCATTTTGCAAAATACTTATAAGACCTGCTGCATCGCCCAACTCATTTTGTTCTATAAAAGTGCGGATTTGCCATATGAGTGCTTCGTTTCTGCTGGGTGGTCTTGTTAATATTTTTTGTACAACATTTCTTTTTTCTTTATTGGCAATGCTTACAGTACCAACACTGCCTGCAGGAGTGGTTTCACTAGAACCTACAATTTTATTATCATCATCATTCTTTCTTTTTCTTGGAAAAAGGTTATAATTTATAAATTGAAAAGTAAGTGCGGCAGAATCAAAGTCTTTTCTTAAAAAATAGGCCTTGCCTATAAGTAAGTAAAAATTATCTACCCATTCACTTCTTAAATCATGTAGCAAAACGCCTGCAGTGGATTTATATATTACAGAGTCTAATTCTGTTTTTTGGGCGGAAGTATTTTTTAAAGAATAAGAATAAAACGAAAGCAAAGACGAATAATCATCTTTATTAGAAATACGTGCACGCTCTATTACGCCGTTTAATTTATTATTGGCATTAAAAAAGAAGTTGTAGTGGGAAGTAGTGTTTTGCATAAAACGCCTCACTGCTCCAAATTTTTTTGTAGCGGTTTTTTCAGAAGCCAAAAGCTTTTCTTCATACTTCTCCGGCTTCTTTTCTTTGCCAAAAAGATCAAAGGTCCAAGCAGGCTGCGCTTCAGCAGTAAACGACAGCATGAGCAGGCAAGAAAATACAATTCCAACAATGAACTTTGTTCTCAGCATGAAAATTAGTTGTTTGATATGTTTAAAGTTCGGTTTTATAATTGAATATTACCCAAAAATAACGGCAAGATGCCTATTTTAGAAACATTATTCATTTTATTTCTGTTAAAAATATATGTTTCTTAGTTTAATGTCTAATTTAGCGTTCTTCAGTACTTTTGAAGTAAAAAAATTGTCCATGTCGCTACCTGATGTAAATAATACCCTTAAACGCCTCCGAAACCATTACCGATTGGTGATAATGAACGAGGATACGTTTGAAGAAATCTTAAAATTTAAGCTCACAAGGCTAAGCGTTTACATCGTTTTGAGCTCCGTTTTTATATTGATGGTGGGTTTAACGGCTGCCTTAATTGTATTTACACCACTAAAATATTACTTACCAGGCACAGGTATGGGTACCGCAAAAGAGGTAAGACAATACCGAGAACTCAAAATAAGAACCGATTCTATGGAGCAAGCACTAAAATATCAAGATGGTTATCTAAAAAACATACAAAAAGTATTGGAAGGTAAAACAATACAATTGGATACCAATAAACTTGCATTACCTAAAGAAATAATCAATAACGATTGATGAACAAATTACCCATAAAAAAAAACGAGAATAAACTTTTATTAAAATATGCAGGGTTTGCTACGCAATTATTTATAGCACTTGGTCTAGCTGTTTATTTGGGTATAAAAATAGATAGTTGGTTGGCTTTAAAAAATCCAATATTTGTTTGGGTGCTACCTCTTATTGTAATAAGTGCCATTATTTATAAAATCATAAAAGATACATCGCCTAAAAAATAATTATGAAACTTTTCGGAAAAATGCTAATGCCTGTGCTTGTAATATTTGTTACACTTACTATATTTATAATTGCGGCAAATGCGCTTTGGGTAAAATATAACGTGGATAGAAATGTAATGCTTGGTGCAAATGTGCTTTTTTTGGTTACGAGTGTAATTGTATTTTTTATGCAAAAAAATGCGCTTAGCAATACCAACCCAAATGTATTTGTAAGAAGTGTAATAGCAGGTATGATGATAAAAATGTTTAGCACCGCCATTGCAGTGCTAGCATATGTATTAATAGTAGGAAGTACGTACAATACAAGTGCTGTTTTTATATCGCTTATAATGTATTTAATTTATTTAGCCGCCGAAGTAATGGCTATATCTAAAGAGAATAAAAATAAACATGCCTAAAGAAAAAGTAGATTTTAGTGCACTGGCAAGTTATGTACCCGATGGTAGTTTTGAACCTGTGCTACAATATATAATTGACTACAAAGTGCAACTTACTGTTACACGCAGTCGTGCTAGTGTGTTAGGCGATTATAGGCATGCGCATGCAGGGAAAAATCATCGTATAAGTGTAAATGGAGACCTCAATAAATATTCTTTTTTAATAACGTTGTTGCACGAAATAGCACACCTCATTACCTTTGAAAAATATGGCAACCGAGTGCAGCCACATGGGCAAGAGTGGAAAATGCTTTTTGGTAATTTACTTACCGTATTTACACAAAAAAATATTTTTCCTGATGATGTACAGCAAACTTTATTACGCTCCATAAACAACCCTGCTGCTAGTAGTTGTGGCGATGAAAAATTATTGCGGGTTTTAAAAAATTATGATGAACGAAAAGAAGGAATATATTTTGTAGAGCAAATAACCCAAGGTGAAAAATTTATAATAAAAGGAAACAGAATTTTTGAAAAAGGCGAAAAAATAAGAAAACGTTTTAAGTGTAAAGAAATAGCTACAGGAAAATGGTTTTTATTTAGTCCTGTGTCGGAAGTGATGAAAGTGGCGTAAGAAAAAATATTTTTCTATTTTACTTTTCTGTTAAGCCAAAAGCAAGTAACTTGCACGATAATCAAAATTATAGATACACATTTGCAACAAACTGTTAAATATAGTGAGGAAGATTTAGTAGCTCTACTACAAAGGAGAGATCAAGTAGCCTTTGCTTATTTATACGATAATTACTCTGCCGCTTTAAATGGGGTTATTGCTAGAATGGTTGATGATAACCAACTTGCAGAAGATATTTTACAAGAAACCTTCGTAAAAATTTGGAACAACTTTGGGCAATACGATGCTGCAAAGGGTCGTCTGTTTACATGGATGATAAACATTACTAGAAACTTAACGATAGATACGCTGCGTAGTAAGGGATATAAAAAGCAACAAAAAATCTCTCAGGACGAAAATTTCGTAAGTAGTACACAAGATAGAAATTTCAGTAGCACAAAGTTTGATACAATAGGCATACGCAAACAAGTACAAAACCTAAAGCCAGACCAAAAAATAATAATTGATTTGGCATATTTTGGCGGTTACACACAGGAAGAAATTTCCAAAGAAATGAGTATTCCATTGGGTACTGTAAAAACAAGAATGCGCACAGCCATTATCGAACTAAGAAAATTATTGAATTAGAAAAGTTATTGCAATTATAAAAAAGTGAAAAAAGAATACATTATATCATCGGGTCTTTTAGAGTTATACGCTATAGGTGCTACAACCAATGAAGAAACTGCACAGGTTCATCAAGCCTTTATAAAATGGCCCGATGTAAAGGAAGATGTAGAGCGAATGGAAGATACCATGGAAGCCTATGCAATTAGTAATGCAATTACCCCATCACACAATTTAAAGGATAAAATTGTTGCCTCATTAAAAATTAATGTACCTACTGAAAATAACAATATTGATACAAATTTTAAAAGCGGCAGTGCAAAAGTAGTTTCCATATCTCCTTGGAAAAATATTGCTGCGGCGGCGGTTGCCTTGTTAATTGGCAGCACTATTTTTAATGTAATTTATTTTGGTAAATACAAAGATGCATCTGCCAAATACGAAGAGGGCGAAAAAACAATAGCATCTTTAAATGCTAACTTATCGGAAGAGGCAAACGATATGAATATTGTAAGAAGCAAATATAGCTTACCATTAAAACTAAAACCAGATATAGCTCCGAAAGATGCGGATGCAAAAATATACTGGCTTACCAATACGGGTGAAATTTATATAGACCCAAGCAACCTGCCTGCCACACCAAAAGGTATGCAATACCAACTTTGGGCTATTGTAGATGGCAAAGCCATAGATGGAGGTTTAATTGTTTCCAAAGACGGTAAACTTCGTATGCAAAAAATGAAAACTTTTGGTAGAGCACAAGCTTTTGCAGTAACCTTAGAAAAAGAAGGTGGTGTAATAGCTTCTAAGGAAAAGCCATATGTTATTGTAAGTTTGTAATCTTTATTACTTACTTCTTCCCTCACTCAAATTTGATAAATAGAAACTCACTTTATTTTTACAATAGCGTATCTTATTTATGTGCCTTATTTTTTTTATTAGTTCACAAAAAAACTTTTCTACAATAAATGTAGATTGTTTCATTATCTAATTCGCTACCAATGATAATTCAGTGTTGCATTTTTCATTCTTAAGTAACACGGTTGTTTTGACTTTTACTTTCTCGTATTGTAGTGTACACAAATACTGCACATAGAATGATTAGTGAAATACACTTATTATTATCTAATACCAACTAAAATAAACAACCTTGTGCTTATAAAATTGGATACAAAGTAAATTTCTATTGTTTTTGTAGTCTTATACATTTGAAAGGAGATTCTACTTAAAAAATGGATTGGTTATTTTACAAACTATAAAAATGCAAACACAGAAAATTGCCATTGATGTCAGCCACTTTCTTATGAAAATGCAAATAACTTGAACGAAAAAAAATGATACTTTGCTATGCTACTTCATGCTATCACTACCAAAGGAAAATGGCAACAACTGTGCAGCACTATCTATTACGATTACTTTACCTTCCATACCAGATAATATTAACCGCATTGGCTGTTTGGTGCGTTCTTCGTACTCTGCGAGACTTTGTCGGCACATACCGCAAGGAGAAATAGGTCTATCGCTACCCCCACTGCGAGAAAGATTGTTGTAGCTAATGGCCATTGTTTTTATTGGCTCGTCAGTTTGTAGCATACTTGCACTAGAGAGTAACACACGCTCGGCACAAATACCTACTGGGTAAGAGGCATTTTCTTGATTTGTACCATACACTTTTTGTCCATTATTAAATAAAGCGGCAGCGCCTACTAGAAAATTACTGTAAGGCGCATAAGCTTTCTGTGTGGTTTTTCTTGCTTCTTCTAGCAATGCTGCATCCTCATTATTTAACTCGCTTATATCATCATATATTTCAAAATCAAAACTATGTTCTTGCTTCATATTCGCATTTTAATTTGGTAATGTTTAAAAATAAATACCCTATTTATTAAACATATTTTTCTTATTTAGATAAAAAATCCTCTCTACTTTTACAGCAGAGAGGAATATCGTATATGAAAGTAAGTAATTTTTTTTGAAATTATTACTTTATCCCGTTAAATAATCTTTCCAACCTGCCTAGCCCCTTGCAGTAAAATCAAATTAGGCAGTGTATTTAACTTAAATTTATTTTTATAAATGACGTAAATTAACATACATCTTTTTTACTATCACAGTATCATTATCATTTAGCTGATTTATTGGCATTTCATTAAAATATGAATAAAAATAACCGTTATTATAACAATCAAAAGTACCAATAGGACTAAAAATTCTTCTATTTTGTACAATCAAACAATGAGGCATCCTTAGCTTATCATTTACTATTTCTAAAGGAAATTCCCTTAAAACCTTACAACCTGTATTATAACCTCCGTTGAGTGGAAAACAATTTAAAAATCCATAATTTTTTAAAAGTAATGTAAAACTATATTGACAATTTTGGGTTAAAAAATTAATATTAGTAGTGTCAATAGATTTTAGCAAAACATTTGAACTTGTCGATTCTATCAAACTTGTATTGAATGAACCATTTAGAAATGATACTTGTGGTAAATAAAAAAAACTAACTTTAGCATTTACAGAATTCAAGAATTCAACTTTAATTGTATCATTAAAAGCAATATTAGTTGAGGCAGCCGAAAAAGTTACAATTGAATGATTAGTGAAATAATTTTGAATTATTTGTTGGTTAGTAATAATTGAATTGCGGGTGTACATAATTGAAGGTTCTGCAATAAAGTTGTTTTCTGTGATATAAATACCCTCTAAAAAATTAGTTACACTTGGTTCACTTGTTTTTTTGCATGAAATAAAACAAATAACAAACAAAAAAATTGAAAAAAAAATATTTTTCATAACCAATTACTTTATCCCGTTAAATAATCTTTTCCAACGTGGGCCACTTTCCCAACTAAACCAAATGAGTGAAGCTTTACCCACTACATGGTCTTCGGGTACAAAGCCCCAATAGCGGCTGTCCAAAGAGTTATGACGATTGTCTCCCATCATCCAATAATAATTCATTTTAAAAGTATAGGTAGTAGCAGCTACTCCATTTATACTAATTTTTCCATTTGTATTTTCTACTTTATTGCCTTCATACACTTCTATACATCGTTGGTAGCGTGTAAGGTTATCAGTTGTAAGTTCTATTGTACTTCCTTTTTGTGGAATGGTTAAAGGCCCATAATTATCTGCAGACCAAAGATGGTTTGTATCTGCGCCGTAATATGGGAAAAGTCCATTGTCAGGATTCATTATAAAAGGTTCAAACGTATAGCCTGTAGGTAATTTTAAATTTAACTTTTCTTCATTTGTTATATTAACTACCCATGTATTTGGTTTGTCAGGTTTTT
>JAYSWO010000458.1:0-3116 GCA_043717975.1 Ferruginibacter sp.
GGTATTTGTATTAGCCGCCAAGGTTCACGCCAGTTGGTTAGTCACAAACATATTACTGTAAATGGAGAAGTAGTTAACATTCCATCTTACTGCTGCCAACCAGGTGATGTAATTGGTTTGAAAAACAAATCTGCTGCTAACAAATCTATTACCGATAACCTTCGTGGCAAAAACCCTAAGCACAATTGGGTAGAATGGAACGAAGCTGAAATGAAAGGTACTTTTATTACATATCCAGAAAGGGAAAGTGTTCCTGAAAATATTAAGGAGCAATTGATTGTGGAATTGTACTCTAAGTAATAATTTTTAGTAGGCTATCCTTTTGGATAGCTCTACTTGTTAATAAGATTTGTAACTCAATTTTTAAATTAAATCAACAAATAAAAATGGCCATTTTTAATTTTGTTAAACCAGATAAAATAGTTCTACAAAAAGCAACAGATTTTGAAGCTCAGTTTGAGTTTCGTCCGTTGGAACCGGGATATGGTGTAACTATTGGTAACGCACTTCGTCGTGTATTGCTTAACTCTCTTGAAGGGTATGCAATTGTAGGAATCAACATAGCTGGTGCAGATCATGAATTTGCAACGCTAAAAGGTATTACAGAAGACGTAACAGAAATGATTCTTAACTTGAAGCAAGTACGTTTCAAATTAAATGGTGATCACGAAATTACTTCTGAGAAAGTAACCCTTTCTATAAAAAATAAAACAGAATTTACGGCAGGTATGATAGGTGAAGCCACACCAATGTTTGAAGTAATGAATCCTGAATTATTAATTTGTACGCTTGATAGCAGCGCTAAATTGGATATTGATATCACGATCGGTCGTGGTCGTGGATATGTGCCTGCTGAAGATCACAAAGAAAAAAGCAACATCTTTGGTTATATACCGGTAGATGCTATTTACACGCCAATAAAGAATGTAAAATATCTTATTGAAAATACAAGGGTAGAGCAGCGTACCGATTTTGAAAAATTGGTAATGGATGTTGTAACCGATGGTACGATTCACCCTGAAGAGGCAGTGAAACAAGCAAGTCGCATTCTTATTCAGCATTTGATGATTATTACTGATGAGAATATTACTTTCGATACCAAAGAAGATAAGAAGGAAGATATGGTAGATGAGCATACTTTACAATTGCGTAAAATGCTTAAAACACCATTGGAAGATTTAGATTTATCGGTTCGTGCATTCAATTGCTTGAAAGCTGCTAAAATTAATTCTTTGAGCGAACTTGTACAATATGAGCAAGAAGACTTGATGAAGTTTAGAAACTTTGGTCAAAAATCTTTGAGCGAAATAGATGCAGTATTGCAAGATAGAGGATTGAGCTTTGGTATGGACTTGAGCAAATTGAAGATAGACGACGAAAATTAATATGCAAATGTGCAAATATGCAAATGTGCAAATTTGGATACAATGCAACATTATTATTCGATACAGTTCTTAAAAAAAATATTGCAATTTTAAAAATTGCTTTGAATTTAGAAAATTTGCACATTTGCACATTTTCATATTTTTCACATTCACTCTATAATTCCTGACACGGTATAGGTGAATTAAAAACAAAAAAAGTCATGCGTCACGGAAACAAACAGAACAACCTTAGTAGAACTGCTTCTCATAGAAGAGCGTTATTGATGAACCTAGGTTGCCAGTTAATTACTTACAAAAGAATTACAACAACAGTAGCAAAAGCAAAAGCATTGCGTTCATACATTGAGCCGCTTATTACTAAAACAAAAGCTACAGATAGCAAAGAAGCTATTAGTCACAATCACCGTATTGTGTTTAGTTACTTAAACGATAAAGCTGCTGTAAAAGAATTGTTTACAGTAGTTGCTCCAAAAGTAGTTGGCCGCCCAGGTGGATACACACGTATTATAAAGCTTGGTGCACGCCAAGGCGATAATGCAGAAATGGCTATGATTGAGTTGGTTGATTTCAACGAAATATACGGTAAAAACATTGGCACAGCTGCTGAGCCTGCTAAGAAAACTCGTAGAAGTGGTGGTGCAAAATCAAAAGCTGCAACTACTGCTGATGATACTATCACAGATGCAGTTATTGAAACAGTACCAGCTACAAACGCTGCTGCAACTTCAAGTGCTGATGACTTGACAATTATTGAAGGTATTGGACCAAAAGCTGCTGAAGTATTGGTGGCCGCAGGTATATCAACATTTGCTGAATTAGCTGCTACTGATGCAGATAAAGTAAAAGAAATTTTAACTGCTTCAACTGCTAAAGTTGGTCATTTAGATCCAACAACTTGGGCACAACAATCTCAATTGGCTGCTGATGGTAAAATGGATGAATTAAAAACTTTACAAGATAGCTTAAACGGCGGTAAAGCATAATTTATGTATTTATAAAATTTATATAAGGCTCCGATATTTTTATCGGAGCTTTTTTTATATCATTGTATCTAAAATATTAATTGTAAACGCTATGGTAAGGAAGGCAGTTTTTCTTTTTATTACAAGCTTAATGCTAGCACAATTTTCTATTGCACAACTCACAAAAGTACAAAAGCTAGATAGTATTTTTGAAGCACAATATAAAAAAGGGAAGTTTAATGGCAATGTACTCATTGCAGAAATAGGAGAAGCCATTTACAAAAGAAGTTATGGGCTAGCTAATGAAAATACAAAAGAAAAACTTACAGAGAATTCTATTTTTGAATTGGCATCAGTGTCAAAACAATTTACGGCAATGGCCATTGTTTTACTTAAAAAAACTGGTAAATTAAAGTACGATGATAAGCTTAGTAAATATATTCCCGAATTAAGCTTTTATGGAGATGTAAGCATTAGAAATCTTCTTAATCATACTGGTGGCCTGCCAGATTACATGGGTATAATGGATACTGTTTTTGATAAAAGTAAAATTGCTACCAACAAAGACTTGATAAGCATATTTGCGAAGAACAAACCTTCCTGTGTATTTGCACCCAATACAAAGTATGAATATAGTAATACAGGCTATGCATTGCTAGCTAGTATTATTGAAAAAGCATCTGGTCTTTCATACAAAAATTATTTAGATAAAGCTATTTTTAAGCCATTGCAAATGACAAATTCATTTGTATATACCAGAAGGCTTGCT
>JAYSWO010000459.1:0-3116 GCA_043717975.1 Ferruginibacter sp.
CGTGGCATATATGATGGATTGAAAGAAGATGAGATACAAAAATTATTGCTAGATATTAAAAGTGTAATGAAAGAAAAGGTGGACCATACAAGGTTTATGAGTGGGTTTAGTAATTCGCCAACTTAAAAAATTAGCCACTAATTACACAAACCTGCTTGACGACAAAGGCAGGTTTCAATAATGGTTTTTTATTTCCCGAAAACGGAACAAGCTCTGTAAATTTGTGTAATTCGTGGCTATAAAAATGCACGAAGTCAATTAAACCCTATTTTTAAAAAGGCATCCTAAGAAACAATGCAAGCACAACCAGATATATTGCGCCAATCGGGCTTAAGTGTAACAGATAGTAGAAAAAAAATATTAGATCTTTTTTTAGCTACCGATGGTGCATTGGCGCATGCCGATATAGAAAAAAATACGTCTAACAGTTTTGATAGAGTAACCGTATATCGGACGCTACAAACTTTTGTAGAAAAAGGCATTATACATCAAATACCCACTACAGATAACTCTATCTTATATGCACTATGCAAACAAAATTGTGAGCAAGGGCATCATCACGACGACCATGTGCATTTTATTTGTAGCAACTGTGATAAAACCATTTGCTTGGATGATGTAACGGTGCCTAGCGTAAAATTACC
This sequence comes from Ferruginibacter sp., assembly GCA_043717975.1. Taxonomy (GTDB): domain Bacteria; phylum Bacteroidota; class Bacteroidia; order Chitinophagales; family Chitinophagaceae; genus Ferruginibacter. The sequence continues at coordinate 645 of JAYSWO010000459.1, forward strand.
TAAGAATTTTACCAAGCAACAGGCAGCCATGGTGGTGACGGGGGTTTGTGGGGAGTGTGGTTGAGGCAGCTACCCAAAAAGTTCTTTAAATAATTCTTGCTTTGTGATTTTAAAGTGAGAAGCAATATCAGATAATATTGAAGCAAGTGTGCCAATCTTTAGAGAATCATGATGAGGTACAGTTATATGACTTCCTGTTTTACCTTGTAACGACATAGCCATAAGGCTTTATAAGTTTTATTAAATCTTCTCCGCTAATATCTCAAGGTATTTTCATGCTGCAATTACTTCTTCTTTTACAATACGTAAACGAATGATTCTTTTTTTCGTATCATCAAAATGACAGTGAACGGCATCGATAACTGATAACTTCAAAGTTTCATAGTCATCAGCTTGAGTGTAAATAGAATTGCCCAAACCTTTAGCTGTAAAACCTCCCTCGGGGCTTTCTTCTACCGTAAATATTATCTCTTCCATAAAAAATCTTTTAACAAATTTACTTTTTAAAACGCAAAAAACTAATACTTTACCAATCATCCATCCTTTCCTCTTTTCCATATCTTTATCCCCATATTTTCTTTTACCATTCATCATAATCACCCATTCCATTACCAAAATTTTAACAATATTTGCTATTCAATCATTAACAAAAATGAACCAGTATAGCCAGAATGTAATATTGTTTTTATGCGATTTCATTCTTACCAATTTTAATACTTCTCCACCGTCTAATTCATAGGCAACAACTCTATTTACGGGCTAATATTTCGTATGCACCTCATTTGTTGTAGATAATTGATTATTTTTCTACTTCAAATCATATTATTATTTATATTTAATGTAAATCAACCAAACTATGTCTAGTATATTTAAAAAGGCATTGGGGCTTTTCGTAGAATTTGAATCCGAAGAACCCAAGCCAACCAACTCTAATTCATCTTGGAGCGAAGATGGATTACCCATACAGGTAAAGCCAAAAGCAAAGCAAACATATCCTGTAGATAACAGCCATTTACCGGCAAATGCAAGCGCTGCCACATATGGCCTAAGCAAAGGCGATATTGATAAGTTTGACAAACATTTTGAAGACTTATTTAATAATATAAACCTACCTGGCCCAGACTACTATGAGTTTTGGAAAATGATGGAAACATTAGAGGCTGCAGTGCCAGATGAAACCGTACGTATGAATGCTGTTTTTTCTACCTTAAAAGTGCAAGGGCTTAGCAAAGAAACATTGGTAAGCAGTGCCGAAAAATACTTGCAAGTGGTAGATAAAGACAAACTTGAGTTTCAAAATGCAGTAGGCTCCAAAGTAATGGGAGAAATAGAAGGCAGAAAAAAATCTATAACTACATTAGAAGAAAAAAACAAACAAAATGCTGAATTGATACATAAACTTACAGCAGAAATAAATGATAACACCCAAAAAATAACATCGCTTAAAAAAGAAGTAATAGATGAAGAAGCAAAAATAAATAACAATACAAATGGGTACAATATTGCTTGCGATGCAATGCTTGCTCAAATATCTAGAGATATACAAAAAATTAAAACATCTTTATAAAACGATAATATGGAAACAAACATGTTCCCTGTAGCAGCAAATGCACAGGATAAATTAAAATCTTATTGGGATAGACCAGGCGGTAAAGCTGGTATATTTATTGGCTTAGGGCTACTTGGCGTTATAGCTTATTTTGTAGTGCCCATTCTTACAACCATCGTATGGAACACTTTAAACTTTGGTATAGCCTTGGTTTGCTTGGGTATTTTTTTATACTGTGTTACACACCGCAAATTGAGAATGAGCTTGTTTTATTTGTATGAAATCATCATGAAAAAATTGGTAGGTTTTGTAATAGAACTTGATCCATTTATTATTGCCGAAGATTATATTGGCGATATGGAAAAGCAAAGAGAAACTTTGTACAACCAAAGCATAGATGTAGATGGGCAAAAAGAAAAAATAGACCTTAAGCTAAATGAGAAAGAAAAAGAAATGAACAATATGCTTGCAAAAGCAAAAGCGGCTAAGGACAACAATATGATGCCTGAGCTTGGTAATGCCACAAGGCAAGTGGCTCGCATAAATGAGTACATCAAACAGCTTGCACCTATACGTGATAGCTTGGCAAAAATTGGCGATTATCTTACCAAAGTGCACAAGAATAGCGGGTACTTAATAGAAGATGCCAAGAACGAATTGGAACTTAAAAAAGATTTGTACAAATCTGTAACAAGTGGCAACCAAGCATTAAATTCTGCTATGAAAATTTTTAAGGGTGACCCCGAAAAGAAATTGATGGTGGAGCAAAGCATGGAATATTTGAAAGATGATATTGCAGGTAAACTAGCAAGCATGAAAAAAGCGATAAGCTACTCTACAGATTTTATGCGCAGCATAGATTTAGACAATGCAACTTTTGAAGTAGAAGGCTTAAAAATGTTAGAGGCTTATGACTCTGATAG
>JAYSWO010000460.1:0-7781 GCA_043717975.1 Ferruginibacter sp.
TTGTAAATGATGCCTCAACATCATATACGAGAGACCTACTCTCATCTTATTTATAGTTCGTAAAGATTACTCTTTACTTCTTGGCACACCGCAGAAATGTTGCGCAGGAAAATGAACGTTGGCTTTCTGTGCCCTAGCATAAACCATTTACCTACCAAACTACCATTCCCAAAACCTTAGTAGAAATTTTAGACTCAAACGAGCCTAACCTTATTAGCTTATTAAAAAATAAGGTAATAAGGTTTTTACTTTGTGGTGTTGTTTTCTACTAAGGTTTAAAACTTCTGCTTCTTCGTTGGTGCCCACCCACCCGCACCCACAAACCTTCGATTGGTCTGCGCATATGACCTATGATGGAGAAAGAGGCTAAATATTCTGAAAATAAATTTTTAACTTACACACATATCAAAGATATTTATGGAACAAAAATTTGCCTTAAGACTAATAAAAACAATTATACTTGCGTCCATAGTTTTTTTAATAGATGGTTGTGGCTATTTTGAAAAAGACAAAACAGAATATCAAAAAAATATAGTAGGAAATATTAAAATACAAAAGCAAGAAAATAGCAATGCGCATAATTTAGTATTTGCAGAAACTGATGAAATTTATTCCATAATAGTTGAAGATTGTAAAAATATTTTTTATGATACAACAAATCATAACATTTTTGTAGAAAGTTTTATAAATGAAAGTAATAGTTCCTATTATCAAATAAATATTTTAGACACTTCAAATAAAAGTATTTCCAATGCAATTAAAAAAGAGAAAATCGAAAAAGTAGATTTTAATAAAATAAGAAAAGACAAGCTTGTAAAATGGGAATTGCCTCGTCTGGAGCAGAAATGAGGCGTAGGTAAATGTGTGTTGGCTTTCTGTGCCGCTGCATAAAACATTTACATAGCAAACTACTATTTCCAAAACCTTAGTAGAAATTTTGCATTCAAACGAGCCTAACCTTATTAGCTTATTAAAAAAATAAGGTAATAAGGTTTTTGCTTTGTGGTATTGTTTCTTATCTCCAATTGGTGCAGAAATGATGTGTAGCAAAATTTGTGTTGGCTTTTGAGTCTGCGTTGCATAATAACAACGGAGGCACCCCAATAATTTTACGGCGAAATGGGTAGCATTAACAGATGCTAGCAAGGGCGAAATATAAAAGTTTTTGCTAGCATTACACGATTATTCAATAACTATACCTGTAAATATAACTGTCTCCAGCAAGTGAACTGCTTACCTTAACTTTTATCTCTGCCGGATAGTTTGAGCGGACAGTCCATGGAGTAATTTCAACCGGAAAGGCTAAACCTCCTTGCCCCATAATCTGGTGAAGACTATTGTAGCCCGATATATAAAAGATATTGGGTATGTATGGAGAAATAAAATCAAGATATAAGGCAAAGCTGTTAGAATTGTACACGAGCGGGTGGTAGCTATTTCCCAGCAATTCTTTTTTTACATCAGTATATATTAACGAATATGGGGTACCACTTATGTTTAATTTAGATAGTGGATTTATGATCTGGCTAAAGGTAAAACCTTCTGCCTTTGCATAAGAGCCTACAGCAGTAACAGTATCTGTAGGATATACAGCTTTAATGAAATCGGGCTGCCCGCCAGCATTGAGTTTTATGGTATCTCGCCGAAGCAGAGATGGTGAAGCTGTAGCATTGGCACACCAATACCAGTCAATTTTTGCAGTGCTGCTATTTGGATATGAATAGAACCTGTAAGATGGTTTTCTCAAAGGACCTCCCAGAAACCTTTCAAAACAAGAATCTTTTAGCAACTTGCCATCTGCTGCATAATAAAACCAAGTTGTATCTACCGCCGGTGGAGAAAAAATATCAATATAAGGCATAACAATATAAGTAGGTCTCATGTTGTTGCCAGTATAAGCAAGTCTAGTAGTAAAAGTATCTGTAGTATATGCAGGATAAGTCTTAATACCTATTGAAGTTATTCTTTTGAGATTATCGTACGTAAATGAATAGGTACGAAAAGGGTTGATGGCATAATTTGGATACAGACTAGATAAAACTTCCAGTTTTCTTACAATGGAAACAGTATCGCCAGGCGGTGGCGGTGGTGGCGGGGTTATGATGATTGTATCTAAAGTTGTAATATCCTGCGGCTTGTTACAGCCGCTATTTATGGTATTCTGCATAATTAGAAAACATGTTATCGCAACAAAAGTAATTATCCGATATAAGCGCATAGCCAACTGTTTTAGTTTTATGATTTAATATAAGTGGAGATTGTTTTGAGTAGACCAATATAAATTTTCACTTATTTGCAAATATATCTAAACCAATTTATTTCTATTTATTAAGGTTGCACAAAATATGAATTGTTGCCGGATTTTCTGTTTAGCATTTATTGGCATTCAAAATATACAAAAAATGCCATTGACTTACTTTTTACTATTTTGAAGCGATACAGTTGGTATGCCCTCCCTACCGCCGCAGATATTCAACCAACCCATCCTACAAACCCTAACTGATATGCAGCCCAGCCTCATGCTACTGCGTGTGAATGCGAATCTATTTAAAAGATTTATTTTCCTCTAACCGAAAATATTCCCAGCAATGTCTCCCGCAGGATATCCAAAATCCATCACAAAATCAATCTTCCACTCCATCAATTTTTTTCTTTTCAAACATTAAAAATTTTTTATTCACTTTTGCACAAACAAATCCAAATAAAAATGTTTCAGCTGAAAGAAATTGAAGAAGTTCATGCAAAAGTTAAAAGTGGCGCAGATTTTCCGGCTTATGTGCAAGACCTTATAAAGCTAGGTGTGAAGCAATACGACACTTATGTTAGTGATGGCCATTCCCTATTTTTTGGAGCGGAAAATTATCAGGTTCAATCTAAACGAAAGTATTCTAGATTAACCATTGCCAATATTAGCGACAAAGAAAGATTCAAGCATTATTTGAAAAGTCATCAGCGGGGACAAACCGACTATCCAACATTTTGCAAACACTCGGCTGAAACCGGTATTGAAAAATGGACGGTTGATATGAATAGTATGACCTGCACCTATTATGACAAGACAAATACTAAAATGCATGAAGAACAAATTCCATCTCCATAAAAAAATAATTGCTTCAATATAGAAATCGCCACTGGCACTTTCTATACCATTTTAAAAAAATTGGTAAGAAAAATGTCTAGTGAGTTTTTAATGAACTTCAGCATTGGAGTGCTATTACGGGTAATAATATTTTTCTGCTATCGCTTTAACTGCTGGTACATTTCATCTACCAATCCGTTTTCTTTACGGTCGTCCACTAGTTGCCAAAACATAATGCCGCCCAATTTTTTTCTACGAAGGAACGCTGTTTTTGCTTTTATGGAACGCTCATCGTCAAAAGTGGCAAATAATTTTTTTGCCGCACTGTATTGAAAAGGCGCTTTTGCTTTTTTATCCCAATAGTATTTATAGCCGGAGGTATCACTAAAATAATTTTTAAAATCGAAATAAGATACTCCCTGCTTAAACTTACCGGGCTGATACAATCCATGATTGGTATCGGGTACGTTTTCCCAAACACGGGCGTATATGGCTGCACCAATAATAAGCTTGTTGGCGGGTATTTTTTTATTGAGCAACCAGTTTACGCATTTTTCGGTAGACTCTTGACCCTGCCTGTAACCCTTCAGGGGCGTGTGGTGGCCGGTTTCTGAAGCATACCCACCCACCAGATCGTAGGTCATTAGGTTTACAAAATCCACCAAGGGCATAATGGCGGCCCAGTCAACCGATTGCTCGAGGTAATTTATAAAACCGCCTGCAGCAAAAGTAAGCAGGTAATCATTTCCCATTTCTTGCCTCAATGCTTTTATCAGTTCGGTAAAATTATTTTTATCTGAAGCGGTAAACCTATGGCCCGGATAACCCTCAATGGTTGGGTATTCCCAATCCAGATCCAGGCCATCAATACCGTATTTTTTAAAAAGTGCTACGGTAGTTTTAGCAAAGTTTTTACGGTGCTGATCATCTTCAAAAAGAAGGCTGCAAAAAGAACAGCCACCCCAGCCGCCCACCGATACCATTATTTTCAACTGCGGATTTTCCTTTTTTAATTGTACCAATTGCTGCAAGCTGCTATCCTGAGCTGGGTTAAAAAAAGTAAGGGTGTCGTTTTGTATTTTCAAAAAACTATAAATAATATGGGTAAGCTTTTTCACGGGCCATTGTGTAATGGCTGCCCCGTCGCCGGTGTAATAAGCAATAATTTTATAGGGCTTTTTTTGCTGTGCCTTCACTAATAAAAAAGAAAACAAAACAAAAGGCAGCAGGAGTTTTTTCATAGGGTTGAAGATAGGTCATTTTTGGAGGTGTACAAAAATGGCTTTCTGATAGCTTTTTCAAAAACTTACCATCAAAAAATACTTGTGGTTGTATAACAGCTTTAATGCCCTTGTTGGTGTACCGTTCGCTCTCCCTCCGTTATAGTAGCGCTCGCCGTCGTTGGTATCAAAGGGTAGGCAAACTGCGGTTGGCGTACCAACGATAAGTTATGGTGTTTTATAAAAATTACACTTCACTTTCATAAGATTTTAGAAGGTTATTTTCTTATCGGTTGATGCACCAAACCTAACTGTTAGGAAGATTAAAAGTAGAATAATTTATTAAGCGATTTAAGCCTCAAAGGCTGACTTTACCATAGAACTGAGTAATACTATGAGGTGGAAATCCCAAAGGGATGGCATTATTTCTAATATCACCCCATGGGGGTTTAAAACTAGATAACAAATCATCCAAACACTTATGGTGTACCAACCAGTAATTAAAGAGGTTTCATTTTCATAGGATTTTATAAGGAAGATATTATACAAACAAAAAGCCGCTCCAATAATGAAGCGGCCCTACCATTGAAAAGATATTGTGTTACTCCTTTATTATTTTAAAAGAGCTACCATCATCCAGCTTCAATATATAAACCCCCCGATTTATATTTTTTATATCTTTCTATTCGTTTTCTTTTGTTACTTGTATGTTCTTGGTAAATTAATGCAGAAACGATAAAAAGATTGTAAAAGCAGCGTTAGAATAGCGTTAGAAAAGCGTTAGAATGTTGTTTGTTGGAAACATACATTGACAAATAATCATTTATAAAAGCAGTTTAAAGAATATACTTGGCAAAAGAAATTTTCCACATTAAAAATAGTGCTTATAATAATCTGTTATTTACCAGCTATGGCGTATCATTGCTTGCATATAAAACGAAATACTCATGAAAAATTCGAACCTGTTTCGTTTTTGCGGCGTTATTTTATCGGTTATTTTGATCTTTCTTTCTTGTTTGCAAGCCAATGCGCAGCAGTACGATACATTGCTCAGCCTAAAAGGATTTCATCGGTATGAGTTGCTAACTAATTTTATAAGCAAGATAATATTACAACCTGAAGAAGATAAGGCTGCAAGCAAGCTGAGTGAAATTAAAAAATTATCCGAATGGGTAGCCCAACATGGAGATAAGTTGGATAAGGAAGTTTTTGACATTTCCCGGGATCTTTGTGAAATGGAAGTAAAAAAAATAGATATAAAAAAGCAGGTTGCCACTGCAGAAAAATACTTGGAAATGGCAAGAATAAGCAAGAATAGCTTCTTGCTTTTTTCTCTATATTACTTCATAAGTACTCGTACCAAAACAACCAACCTATATAATAAGTCGATAGAGAGTAGCCTTTATAGCTTGGATGAACTGAAAAATGACCCAGAAGGAGCCTATTATAAACAAACCTGGGCTTTATATGTAATGGCAATGGATTTTTACAATTTCAAGGATTATAAAAAAGCACAGGAATTATCTACCGCATCTTTCAAATATTATAAAACTCCATTCCCTGAGGGCGACTGGTTTGTAAAAATATGCAGCAATCTTGTTGGCATGGCTTACCTTAAAGATGAAAAATTTGATTCGGCTAGAAAATGGCTAGATATCACTTTAAAAGTGTCGCAGGCAGCAAAAGATAGCGGATGGATAGGGATTGCAACTGGTAATTTGGCCAGCGTATATTATTTACAAAAAAAATACGCCGAAGCCATACCGCTTTTCGAAAAAGCCATTCCTTTGTGCTGCCATTCAAACAATGTTTGGGACAATGTTTCGCCTTTTAGCAGCAGGTTGGCGTTTTGTTATATGCAAACAGGCAACAAGGCGGCAGTACCTGCTGCATTGGCGCTCGCTGAAAGTGCCAATAAAAAAGATACTACCCTCACTTTCTCAAATGCGCTGGAGTATTATACCATTGCAACCGGCTGGCAAAGAAGCCTCGGCAATACTGAAATGGCACTAGAGTACAGCGATTCTGCAAGCAAGTACCAATCTGTAGTGGATGATGAATTCAATGTATTAAAAAAAGTGGAAGCCGAAGCCAACCTGGCCTACCGCAATCATGAGTTGGAGAGCAACTTATTGAAACAGGAAGAAAAAAAAGAAAGGCTCATTCGATATGGATTAACAGGGGCATTTGTTTTAATGGGTTGCATTGGTATGCTTTTGTATAAACGCCAAAACCTAAGCCACCAGCTAAAAAAAGAAAAGCTAGAGCATGAAAAACGAATAGCCAAAGAAGAATTATATTACGCCATAGTAGAAATAAAAGAGTTTACACAAAATGTTTGGGAAAAAAATAAACTGATAGAACAATTTGCTGAGCAAGTAAATAATTTAAAATTACAGAACAAAACTATAACCGATACGCAGGTTGGCTTTATGGAAGATTTAAAGCAGTCTGCTATTTTAACGGAAGAAGATTGGTTGCGGTTTAAGCAGATTTTTGAAAAAGCGCATCCAGGATTTTTAAATAGGCTAAAAACAAAATCTCCTGATTTAACACCTGCAGAAACAAGGTATATACTGTTCTGCAAATTGGGAATGTTGCCCAAAGAAATGATGAGCATACTAGGCGTAAGTGCCGAATCAATAAGAAATGTACGGTTTCGTATCAAGAAAAAGCTGCAGCTTGATGATGCCTATGAAATGGAGGATTATTTAAAAACGATATAAATTATATATTTTTTGGTTGGCAATTTTTTAATATGACATTCATTACCCCCATTTTCCCACTGGCAGAAATGAAGTGTAGGAAAATGTGTGTTGGTTTTCTACCGCATTTGGTGGTACAAAATTGTGCCGTTATAAAAAGAAGCACACAAAACCTTGGTAGAAATTTTACATTCAAAAGTGCCTAACCATATTAGCTTATTAAAAAAACAAGGTAAGAAGGTTTTTATTTTGTGGCATTGTTATCTACTAAGGTTTAAAACTTCTTCTCCATTGGTGGTACACATTCATCCAACCCCTACTGCCTTTGCTTGCGACCAGCCAAACCTATTTTAAAGTAACCAATAAATAATTTATCTTCAATAAAAGGACACAATAATTTTTTATAATATTAACCTACAAATGGCGGTTATTTTATTCATTGGCTCTTTCGAGTAATTGCTATGGGTTACCAACGAATGTAAAACGAAACACGATGAAGAAAACATTTATCAAAGTCATTAAAATTCTTGTATCGTCTTATGTTCTTGTTTGTATTCTAATATACTTTTTCCAAGAAGACATAATTTTTTTTCCAGAAAAATTAGAAAAAAACTACAAATTTAAATTCACCCAAAAATTTGAAGAAATAAACATTAAGACCAAAGATGATAAAATAATGAATGGAATTCTCTTTAAGTCGGATAGTGCGAAAGGGCTAATTTTTTATTTACATGGAAATGCAGGTTCTTTAAATTCTTGGGGAGAGGTTGCAAGTGT
>JAYSWO010000047.1:0-6015 GCA_043717975.1 Ferruginibacter sp.
CCAACGGGTAACTACTACCAAATCGTGTTCTTTATCAATAATAATATAATTGCCGCCAAAACCTACTGCATAGTAAACTTTAGATGAAATACCTTTCCAACGTTCGTCAGTATTTAACCACCACATGTACCCATAATTTTTATTGGCAAAAGATGGTTGTTGCAAAGCGTTAATCCATTTTTCAGATAGCAGTTGTTGGTTTTTCCATTTTCCATTTCTTAAAAATAGCAAACCAAATCTTGCTTGGTCTAATGTATTGATAAAGATACCGCCGCCATGATGTCCGCCACCACTCACCGATTGCATCATGAGCCCATCTATATTTACAAAAGAATTTTCATAGCCATACCAGCGCCAAGTGGTAGATGCGCCAATGGGGTCCATTATATTTTCTTTCAATACTGTAGGCAGTGGTTTGCGCCAAACTTGTAAGAGTGAATACGCAAGCATATTTACACGTACATCATTGTATTTGTAATTTGTTCCAGGTTCAAAAAGTGTACGATTTTTCCAATCATCAATACCGCCTTCTTTTGGAGGTCTATCTGCCCAATCATGCAAACCAAATAAACTGCCAGACCAATCAGATGACTGTGTTAATAAATGATGCCATGTGATTTTTGAATTATGCTCGCCTTCAAAAGATTCGTCCCACACATATTGATTTACTTTGTCGTTTACATTTTTTATTAATCCTTGGTCTATGGCCAAACCGGCTACAGTTGATAAATAACTTTTGGTTGCACTAAACGTCATATCTACCCTATTTACATCACCCCATTGCGCTACAATAAATCCATTTTTTATTACAAGCCCTGCGGGTCCTCCTCTTTCTTTCATGGGGCCTATAATTTTATAACCGGGTTCTCTAGCATAAGATTTTATATTGGCAATGCGTAAATCTTTGTCCACTTTATTTTCACTTCTTAACGCAAGGGCCACAGCACTATCCAATAAAGGCTTATTTATTTTAAGCTCTTCGGGTTTTTTTACCTGCCAGTCTGCTTCGGGAAAATAGGGTTGCTGGGCATGAACAGAAAATGTATAAAGACATATAAGAAGCGGCAATATTTTTCTGTTCATTCTATTAAAAATTTGTGGGTACAACCAAAGATCGTTTTTCAACTGCTTAAATCCAACCATGTTTTGTCTAATTTTTTATCGTTATTTTAATCTGCATGAATGCTGGTGCATTTTTTATGTATCAACTCTTTTTATGGAAATTGTATTTGAACAAAGTAATTACTCTAAATGGTATGCGATAAAATGAATAAATTTTTCGTGACTATTTATTGATGATTAGGAACAAGGTAAATTTTATTTGCTAATTGTGCAATAACAATTTTTGCGGTTTCCAGGCAATATCATAACCCTAGCGATAAATAAACTACTGTAGGAATTCGCCTGTGGCGAATTCCTACGACTGCAACCATATGATCTATTCGATTTGATTTGGCTGCCAAGTTTTTTAGACTTTATTAGGGAATAAAATGCAGAAAGAGAATGTTGCTCTACAGCAACAGAATGATTCATAAACTTATATTACCCTACAGCATCCGCTGCATCTTCTCCGGTATTTATGGCGCCTTCCATAAAACCTTGCCAGTCGGCTAAATGTTCGCCAGCAAAATGAGTATGCAAAAAATGCTTTTTTAATACATCCTGTGTAGACTTCCATTGCCCAATTCCATACAATGCATATGCACCTCTCGAATAAGCATCACTTGCCCAGTTATAATTTATCTGCTTTTCATAATAGGGTTTAATATCTCCAAAAGCTTTGTCTAACGATAGTTGTACAATTTTAAATTTCTCTTCCTCTGTCATATTGTTTATCACATCTGACTTGTCGCCTATGCTGTATGATATCAATACCCCTTTTTTTGATGGTTGGTTCTTAGTGGCATGATAAAAATAGTGGGCAGGCATATCTGTAATCAAATCAAAATTTTCTGCTTTCCAAAAACGCTCATTAAATAGTACAGGGTTTTTATTTATGCGGGCATATTGCAGAGAATTAATGGCATCTTGTATTGCCATTGGTAGTGCAGGCTCCCATTTTATTTTGGTTAATGAAAAGGTAGGTGCTGTGCAAATGATTTTATCTGCTTTTAGTTTTTCGCCGTTGGAGCAATGCACTTCTACACCGGCTTTATTTTGCACAATTTTTGTGACGGCACAATTCAGTTTTAGCTTGTCTTCACCTACATGTGTTACAAGTTTTTTTGCAAGCATGCCATTACCATCTTTTATTTTATAATCCATCTCATTTTTCTCGCTGCTCTCTGCATATTCTCCTAAAGCGGCTAGTGCAGATACATGCCTTATGCTTTCCCCAAAATCTGTACTGTCGCCAAGTTCCCTTACGGCCAAGTCAAAACCTTCGCATCCATTGTTGTTCAAATACCTCCACCAATCCATTTTATCTAGAGCTGTTTTTTCTGCTACAGACATTTTTGCATACCCTTTTTTTAATAGTTCAAATTTTTCTTTCCATGGTTTTGAAAAATCCCACTCCTTATTTTTGTAATAGCGGTTGCTGTATATCAGGTGTGTGTCCATTTGGTTATTGTCAAGGGTAAGTTTCATTTCGCCACAGAGCTCACGAAGGCGTGTATGCGATTCGCCGACCCACTCTGCACCTAGCTCCACCACTAGTTTTTCGGCCTCATCTATCGTATGCGAAAAAACCCTGCCACCAACTCTATTGCGAGCTTCCAATATGGTAAAATCAATATTTTTCTGTTTTAATTTTTTAGCTGCGGCCAAGCCTGCAAAACCAGCTCCAATAATAATAACTGTTGGCTTTTTACCAATGACAAAACTCGGCGAAAAAAATATTGCAGTAGACAGCAATGCCGAATCTTTTATGAAGTTTCTCCTATTCATTGCATGTGTATTTAATTATATATGTAAGATAGGATTCTTTTTTGTTTTTATCAATGGTGCTGGCTTTTTGTAGCCCTTGTTTACCGCATACAAATACTTTTGTTTTCCCATCTCTTTAATCGTTCTATGCTGACGGCATACCCGCAAATAAACATAAGATCATTATTTTTATTATACCCGATTAAATCGTTCAATTAAAGTCTTATTTTTTTGATTTTGGAAATAATTAGATAGATGGCTGAAAATACGGCAATAAAAACGGTAATGCCGACCTGCTCTGCGCTGGTTAAACTACACAGCAGCCATATGATGCCAGCCGATGCTAGCAAGGGAACAACCATACCACCTGACACCCGAAAAGTTTTTTCTGTATCATCCGTATTTTTGATGTTAAGTTTAATGGTAGCTAGCGCTACGCCTAGGTAAATTATCAAAACCGCTGCACTAGCAATAGTTGCCAATTGTTTAAAACCACCAGATATGGCTAATAAGAAACCCAGTGCTGCATAAAATGCTATGGCAAGATAAGGTGTGAAAAAACGAGGATGGATTTTGGCCAATGGCTTTGGTAAAAGGCCATCACGGGCACCTGCAAACAAAATTCTTGGAATGGAAAGTATATCGCCAGCCAATGTGCCAAGTATGGCTACGGCAGTTACTGCAATAATGATAAAGGTGCCCGATTTACCAAAAGCTATATTGGCTACTGCTGCTAATGGTGCGCTTTTGTGTGCCATGAGCATAGTACCCAACACGCCTTGTGTAACCAGTTGTATGGCCATATACAAAAGCAGTACGCTTGCTATACCCAAAAAGATACCAACTGGCACCGTTCGTTTGGGATTTTTCATTTCGCCGCCATTGCTTAATGGACCCTCCAGACCCAGAAATGCGAAAAACAACAGCAAGGAAGCGGCACCAATATTGTTAATGGTTGGAGCCGTAACCCATAGTAGGTTCTTAGACGATACAAAACCCGCACCCACAATAACCAGTACAAGCAGCGGAATCAATTTTGTCAGGCTGGTAAATTCAATGAACCGTACGCCGTTTTTAACACTTCGTATATTTAGCAATGCCAATAAACCGAAAACAATGAATAAAAACAATCCACGAAATAGGTCATTTGCCAAAAAAGGGAAAAAATATTTCAACGTATCTGCGAGTGCATTGGCAATGGCGGCGTCTGAAAAAATACAGCCACCTATCCAATAAATATTGTTGGCTAAAAAACCGGCAAATGGACCAAAGGCAGTTTCAATATAATGATAGGGCCCGCCGCTCGAGGTTGTCTTGCTACCTACATCTGCAAAGCAAAGGGCAATTAAAAAAATAAGCAAGCCACAGACAAGGTAGGCTAAAATAGCAGTTGCTCCCAAACCTTCGGCTATGATGGCCGGAATTACAAAAATGCCTGAGCCTACTGTGATATTTATGATGGCAAGGGCTAGCGACCGCACACCAATTTCCCGTTTCAGACTTTCTTTATTTTCAACAGTATTTAAGTTGCTGTCTTTTTTAGGAGTACTTGCAAACAATGATTTACCCTCTTCCATATTAATGAAATTATTTGGGGGGAATGTTTAAGAAAATCTAAAGGATGTTTATTAAGCTCAGGTAATATACTGAACTATTTTTCATTTGCATCTAATACCCTCAAAAAATTTCCGCCTAATATTTTTCGGATGTCTTTTTTGCTGTAACCTTTTTCTAAAAGTGCTTTTGTTATTAATGCGTAGGCTGTCACATCGTCTAACTGCAGTGGTAGACTGGTTACACCATCAAAATCACTACCCTGTAGCCGTCTTCTACACCAAACAATGTGGCCAACTTTTTTGTTTCACCGCTTCCCTTATATCTTTTACCGAAGTTGCCAGCATCATTTTTGTTGGGTTGCGGTTTAGCCATACCATTACGGTATCTATTTCCCTATTGGCCCAAGCATAAGGGTCTTGCTTAGGCCCATCGCACCAAATAGAAAAAAATTGTGCATCTACACCGCCCGCTTTCATGCGTTGCAAATTGGAATGTGTTTTTATTTTTAAATTAGCATCAATGCTCGCCCCTTTTTCAATAGCTGTTGTTGGGATATCGTTGTGTGTGTCTATTAAAATTGCATTAAAGTGAATTTTTTTATACTGCTGTGCAAAGACTTGCTGCGACAATAATAGAACGATGATGATGCATTTTAGTTTAATTTCAACTTTAATTTGAGGTTTCATTTTTTCAAAATTCCAATCCCTAGCGACAAAAATTATTGAATAAAATAAACCTTTTTTATTTTATTGTTTTCAATATGATAAATGGCAACTGCTTCTATTACATTTTTTCCAAACTGAACACGCTCTTTGTCTATCACAACATTGCCTTGTACAATGCGGCCTAATAATTCACAATGTAAATCTGGCGTTCTGTCAAACATGTCGGCATATATCTTACGCATTTCTGCTTTGCCTTTGTTTTCCAATTTATCTGGATAAGTATAGATTTCAACATCGTCTGCATAGGGTTCTAAAAACGCTTCAATGTTTCTTGCATTATACGCATTCAATTGGCGTTGTGCCAAAGCCGTGGGTGTTTCTTTTATCAATTCATTGGGATTAAAAATTACACCACGATTAATAACTCGATTAATTAAAGCAATGTTATCAAGGTCTTCAATGGGGTTATTTTCTAACAAAATCAGGTTGGCTTTTTTGCCAATAGAAATTGTACCAAATTCATTTTCTTTATTCAAAATTTTAGCACCGTTAATGGTAGATGCTTGAATGATTTGCCAATTACTCATCCCTGCTTTTTGCATAGCTTTTAATTCGGCCAAATAAGACGAAGCGTGCAGAGTGCCTATGTTTCCTGCATCGGTACCTGTTGCAATTAAAACCCCCGCATCAGATAATTTTTTAAGGTTTTCTAATGTAATGGCATTTGTTTTATTTCCGTTTGCAACCATAGCTTCTGCATTAAATTGCTTTTTATATCTTTTTATAAGCAATGTATCTGGTAAATGTTTTAAGTCTAAGAGCGACCCTAATTGATGCGGGTCAGCTTTCAACAATTCATAATTGCTAAAATTATTCTTCTGACCAAATGTATTTGCATAACCATCGTGAACGACCAAAGTTGGGC
>JAYSWO010000461.1:0-20834 GCA_043717975.1 Ferruginibacter sp.
ACAAGATTTTGATTATTATCCTGCATCTAACCATAAGCTCAAATTTGGTTGGCTCTATACCTATCATAAATTTACACCTTCTGTAGTAAGTGGTAGGCAAGATTCTGTTTTGTTTAACCCACAAAGTGCACAAATAAAATTTGCAAATGAAACAGCTATTTATCTACAAGATGATTGGGATGTTTCTAAAAAAGTAAAAATAAATGTAGGCTTGCGTTACAGTAATTTTGCCCAAATTGGTAAATATAAAATTTATGAAGTAGATGAATTTCAAAATAGATTGGACAGTTCCGTTTTTAAGAGAGGGCAAACTGTAAAATCGTATGGAGGACTAGAACCTAGGCTCACGCTTCGTTATGAAATAAACGAACGTACTTCAGTAAAAGCATCTGCTACCAGAAATTTGCAATATATACACTTGGTAAGCAACAGTGGCACAACATTGCCAACAGATATTTGGGTGCCAAGCACTTACAAAGTAAAACCACAAATTAGCTGGTTGTATGCGGCAGGATTGTTTAAAAATATAAAAAACAATACCTACGAAACATCGGTAGAATTGTATTACAAGCAAATGCAAAATCAAATTGAATATAGAGAAGGTTATACCAATAACTCTTTGAAAGATACAGAAGATGATTTTACATTTGGCAATGGATGGAGCTATGGCTCTGAGTTTTTTATAAACAAAGTAAAAGGAAGATTTACTGGTTGGATAGGTTACACATTGAGTTGGACATGGAGAAAATTTGAAGGACTAAATGGTGGAGAAAAATTTCCTGCAAAGTATGACCGCAGAAATGATATGAGTATCGTGGCCATGTATGCGTTAAATAAAAAATGGAAATTTTCAAGTGCGTTTGTGTATGGTACAGGTAGTGCATCTACATTGCCACAACGTTTTTATTTAGTCGGAGGCGTACTTTCACAGCAATACAGCAATATCAACCAGTATCGTTTGCCATCTTACCATCGCATAGATTTTTCTGCTACCCTTACACCTAAAAAGAATGAAAGGCGCAAGTGGAAAACGGAATGGGTATTTAGTATTTACAATGCATACAGTCGTCAGAATCCATATTTTATTTATTATGATCAATCTGGCAGCCCTTACGATGGCACCTTGCAAATTCAAGGCAAGCAGGTATCTATATTTCCAATAATACCTGCAGTTACTTGGAATTTTAAGTTTTAATTCTGGTAAAAGTGTGCTCAAGAAAATGTAATTTGCGACATGATTGTTTTAACCGATAAAAATTTTCGGGAAAATCTTTTTCCATTTACACATACTCGCCATGCGGCCAATATACGTATCGGCATATTGACCATTAAAGAAAAATGGGAATTACTTTTAGGAGAAAAGGTAAGTTTAGATGAAAACAAAGTAGGTATTCATATTCCTGCCAACATTATTCCAACAAAAGAAAATTTTAAACAAATAATAGAGGCTGCTACAAAAAATATTTTTTTGATAGAAACAGATACGGTTAAAATTATTTCTTTTCCATGGCATATATTCCAATTAAATGATTATGCATTTAGGCAAGATTACTTGCTGCTTTCCAACAATAATGCTTCACAAATTTTGCCTGAAACTAATAAAGTAATAAATGCTACCGAGGTATTTATTGGGGCAGATGTAAAAATAAACCATTGTATCTTAAATGCTAGCACAGGGCCAATTTATATAGATGAAGGAGCAGAAATTATGGAGGGTAGCATGATTCGTGGGCCCTTTTATTTGGGTAAGAATAGTATAGTAAAAATGGGTAGTAAAATATATGGAGCTACTACCATTGGCCCTAGCTGCATAGTAAGTGGTGAAATAAAAAATAGCGTTTTGTTTGGCAATAGCAATAAAGCCCACGATGGATATTTAGGCGATAGTGTAATAGGAGAGTGGTGTAATTTAGGTGCAGGTACAAGCAATAGTAATGTAAAAAATACAGGTGGTAATGTAGGTTATACCCTAGAAAAAGATACTCAAGCTATTTTTGCAGGTAATAAAGCGGGTTTGCTTATGGGAGATTATAGCAGAGCAGCTATAAACACTGCTTTTAATACTGGTTCTGTAGTTGGTGTTTGTTGTAATATATTTGGTGAAGTAATGCCCGCTAAATTTTCAGATAATTTTACTTGGAGTACAGAAAAATATATTTTGGATAAAGCCATACAAGATATTGATAATTGGATGAAATTTAAAAATCAAAAAATAAATAAAAATACGGTAGAGCTTTTGTCAGCATTGTATGAGAAGGGGGAGAAGTGATTGGGGAATGGTTAGTAGGTAGTGAGCACTTGGCAAAAAGCAGTTGGCAAAGAGCAGTTGGCAAAGAGCAGTTAGCAAAAAGCAGTTGGCAAACAATAAAACCAACTAATAATTCAAGAGCAACACCAAACAACAAACAACAAACACCAAACACCAAAAACAAAACAACCAAACACCAAAAACAAAACAACCAAACACCAAAAACAAAACAACCAAACACAAAACAATAGTAAAATAATGAGAAAACAAATAGCAGCAGCCAATTGGAAGATGAATCTTACCCTTACAAAAGGAACAGCGTTAATGAATGAAATATTAGCAGAGAATATTCAGCTGGAAGAAAATCAGACAGCTGTATTTGCTGTACCATTTCCATATTTAATAAGCATGAAGGCCAAAACAGATACTGCTTTTAATTTTTTTACAGCTGCACAAAATTGTGCTGCCGAAAATGCTGGTGCATATACAGGAGAAGTAAGTTGCGAAATGATAAATAGTATTGAAATAAAGTATGTAGTAATTGGACATAGTGAACGCAGAGAATATTACCACGAAACAAACGAAATACTTACTAAAAAAATAAACTTGGCTTTAGAAAATAACTTGCAGCCCATTTTTTGCTGTGGCGAGCCATTACAAATACGTGAGGCCGAAACCCAAAATACACATATAGAAATGCAACTCACAGAAAGTTTGTTTCATTTATCAGCTGAACAAATAAAAGGGTTTGTAATTGCGTATGAGCCAATATGGGCTATTGGTACAGGCCGCACAGCATCTAGCGCACAAGCGCAAGAAATGCATGCACATATACGTACAGTACTCACCAATAAGTACGGTTTTGAAATTGCGGATAGTGTATCCATTTTATATGGCGGTAGTGTTAAAGCTGCTAATGCAACAGATATTTTTTCTCAACCGGATGTAGATGGAGGATTGGTAGGTGGAGCAAGCCTTGTAGCTACTGAATTTGCAACTATCATACGAAGTCTAAAAAGATGATAATGATTTTATTTAAGTTTATATTTTTTTGATAAAGCAAGGTAAACGCCATTTGTCCATCCAAAACCATCAAGATTTGGATACTCACCACCACCTGTTTCTAACGTTAAATCAATTACGTTGTATTTTTCTGTGAGTTTGCCAGTAGCATTATATACTTTTTTGTTTAGGCTTGTCCAACGTGTTGCTATGTCTTTCGCTATGGCTGCTTCACCAATTTTTTCTAAGCCTACAATTGCCATCCATTGTTGCGGTGCCCAACCATTAGGCGCATCCCATTGCTGGCCTACACTTTGCGTAGAACTTACAATACCACCTGGCTTTAATAAATATTTATTAGTACTTGATACTATTTTTGGTGCAAGTGCTTTCATTTCTGTAGCTGTGTATCTTACAATGCTTAAAGGAAAAAAACCTGCGGCAGTAATATTATCCGACACCTTCTTTGCTATAAAATCATAATCACAATAAAAAGATGCTTCTTTGTTCCAAAATAATTTCTTTATAGCTGCTACTCTTTTACTATTTATTACTGTATTTACTTTTCCCCCATTTTTAATTAAAATATTTTCTAAATGAAGTATCAAGCTATTCAAATCTACTGGGGCAAAATCTATGGTGTGTATGGTAGAAATTTTATTGGGGTTGGTAAACCACCTGCTACCAAAGTCCCAACCGCTTTCTGCAGCACTACGTAAATTTTTATAAATAATTTTCGATTCTCTTTCTTTAAAAGCATTCATGGCAGCTTCGCTTGCAAAACGCATGGTCATCATTTTTTGGGAAACTGCTTCTTCGGCTGTTTTTACATCTTCTCTATGTCCTTCCTGTCTTGGTATATCATCATCATCACAATATCTATTTAGCACGGTACCATCATCTAATTTTATAACCCTTTTATAGGCATCCCCATTTTTAAGTGTGGTTACACCATCCATCCAAAAGTTATATTCTTTTTGCAAAGCTGGTAAATATTTTTTATAAATACTATTGCCTTTTATACTTGCTAGCAAAGTTACCATCATACCAAAAAATGGGGGTTGGCTTCTACTCAAATAATAGCTGCGATTACCGTTAGGAATATGACCATACGTATTTATTAAGTACGCAAAATTATCGATCATGTCTTCTATAACTTTTGTTTCGCCGCTTTCTTTTAAGCCAAGCATGGTAAAATAGCTATCCCAATAATATACCTCAGTAAACCTGCCACCAGGCACTATGTATGGTTTTGGTAATGCCAATAAACTACTTCCTTCTACTTTTTTATCTTCCGCTCTTCTTAGTACTGTCCACAAATCTTTTATATGATCTTCAATTGATTTGCCTTCTTTAATATTAATAACATTTGGTTGTGCTTGCACATTAAAATTATCTGTCACAAACTTTTTTAAATCTAGGCCTACACCTTTCTGCAAACCGTAATCGTACATGATATCACTTACTTTTCTTTTTGGTGTGCAATCCACAAAGGTTTTACTATCCGGAAATACATTTCCATTTTGGATGTCTAAAAACAATTGCCCATAAATTTTATCGGGTGTTTTTTGAGCCACCAATGAAATGGTAAGAAATAAAAATAGGAGTGAAGTGGGTATTTTCTTCATGTTGGTGATTTTGTCCCACAAAGTAAACAAAGAAACACTAATAAGAACCAGTTTTCACTTTGTATCCTTTGTAAGAAAGCTTTTTATTTTAATTATTCAATTTTTTAACAGATGCCAATACATTATTTATTTTTTTCACAACCTATGTTTTTGATAATGTAAAATATGTTGTCAATGTAATGCTTTTTGATGAAGCACCAATATAAACACCATACACTTCATCCACTATCTATTCTGATTGAGTTTAATGAACCTTGCCATATCTATTTTATGTATGTGAAACGTATCGTACGTTTTGTCTTCTTTCAACCCACGCCGCCTCAAAAAAGCCACGAATCCCACAAATTTTCAAGAACAAAAAAACATTGGTGAAAATTTATGTAATCAGTGGCTATAAAAATCTTTGTGTTCATTATGCTGCTAGTAGAGGAAACTACACATTAAACCTAAAATGCATCACATCCCCATCATTTACTACATATTCTTTTCCTTCTATGCGCAGTTTACCCACTTCACGGCAAGCAGCTTCTGAGCCAAGGGTAGTAAAATCTTCGTAAGATATAACTTCAGCTTTTATAAATCCTTTCTCAAAGTCAGTATGGATAACGCTTGCAGCCTGTGGTGCTTTCCAGCCATGGTGTATGGTCCATGCACGCACTTCTTGCACACCTGCAGTAAAATAAGTAGATAAATTCAATAATTTGTAAGTGCTATGTATCAAACGATCTAGCGCAGGTTCGGTCATTTTGTATTCTTCCATAAACATGGCTTTATCATCAGGATCCTCAAATTCTGCAATTTCTGCTTCCACAGCATTCGTCATTACAATTACTTGGTTGCCTTCGTTTTTTACCGCTTCTATTAATGCATCCGAAAATTTGTTTCCGGTGTGCATGCTTGCTACATCTACATTTGCTACGTATAGCACGGGCTTGTCTGTTAACAAAAATAAATCTGCAATAGCTATTTTATCTTCTTTGCTCAAATCTAATGTAGATATATTTTTCCCTTGCTCAAGGTGCAATTTGCATTTGTGTAAAATATCTGCTTCTACTTTTGCTTTGGTATCCGTTTTACCCAGCTTTTCAGATTTTTGCCATTTTCTTTCTACACTTTCAAGGTCTTTCAATTGCAATTCTGTTTCTATAATTTCTTTATCGCCTACAGGGTTTATGGCACCTTCGTCACGCAAAATATTTTCATCTTCAAAACAACGAATTACTTGTATTATGGCATCTACTTCTCTAATATTTGCCAAAAATTTATTGCCCAAACCTTCGCCCTTGCTTGCACCCCGTACAAGCCCCGCAATATCTACAATTTCTATTTGTGTTGGCACTACACGCTCTGGGTTTACAAGACTAGCTAGTTTATCCAAGCGTGGATCGGGTACATTTACCAAGCCCGTATTCGGCTCTATGGTACAAAAACGATAATTACTTGCTTGCGCTTTTGCACTCTTGCTTACCGCATTAAAAAGTGTTGATTTTCCTACATTTGGTAAGCCTACGATACCTGCTTTAAGGGCCATGTTAAATTGTTTTATTGTTATATTGTTGGTTTAGGAGTTTAGCCGTTTAGAAGTTTAGGCTTCTTTGGTCTGTCGTCCGTTAAACTGTTGTCTTTTTTTAGCGGCTGCGAAGGTAAGAAATGCTGCTTACTTTATGAAGTTGGATTTTTTTGGCTAAAAATTTCATTTTTAGCCGAGCTGGAACTACAGCTATGTGAAACATTGGTGGCGACGCTCCGTTCAACAGTATATCTTTTGGCATCTTTTATTGTGCACTAGATTATGTAGGAGATTATGCAATATTATCCACCATATTCACAACAGTTTATCTGCAAATTTTCAAATACAGTTCATTTTTCAATATAAAACCCTAATTTTCAAAAATTATTATTAACGATAAATAATTGTAAGGTTTAGTCTAATGTCTAAAATCTCTACATCTAAAATCTAACTCATGGCATTATCTCGTATTTGGGCAGCATTTATTTTAATAGCATTTTCAGTAGCATGTTTTCATTTTTTATCCAATAGTAGCAGAGATGATATTTTTGGAAAAATGGTAGCGGGTACTTCTAAAGATGATTTTAAATATGTGATTGTAGCTGATTCTAACAAATATAGTCGTACTGCTGTAGATAGTTTTTCTAAAGAAATGAAAGACTATGGTTATATAATACAAACCGCTGTAGATAAAGATACACGTTACATTGTAACAGATAATGCGGCATCAGATTCTGTTTTAAAAATTCAAAAAAGCAATACGAGTATAAGAGCAGTTTCTTTTGATTATATAAGTGGTCGTAAGCAAAAACCTATTGATGGTATCATTGCAACTTGTAAAGTAGCTGTAGAAATTTGTATAGGTTTAATTGGCATTATGGCCTTATTTATGGGTTTTTTAAGCATTGCAGAAAAAGCTGGGGGTATTCGATTTTTATCAAGAATTGTAGGACCATTTTTCTCAAAAATTTTTCCTGGCGTACCCAAAAATCATCCAGCAAATGGGCATATGTTGATGAACTTTAGTGCTAACATGCTTGGGCTTGATAATGCAGCTACACCATTTGGTATTAAAGCAATGGAAAGCCTGCAAGAGCTTAATGAAGACAAAGAAAAAGCTAGTAACGCTCAGATAATGTTTTTATGTTTACATGCTGCTGGATTATCTCTCATTCCTACCACCGTAATAGCTGCAAGAGCCGCTACAGTAGGTATTAATGGAGCAAAAGCCGCTAACCCTACTGATATATTTTTGCCTTGCCTTATAGCCACTTTTATTGCCACCATGGCAGCCATGTTTATCGTTTCTTTTAAGCAAAAAATAAAAATATTCCAACCTGTAGTATTGGGTTGGATATTGGGCTTGTCTACATTGATTGCTTCGTTGGTTTGGTTTGTTTCTACATTAAATACGGTTGGTGTAAATATTTTTAGCGAACAGTTGAGTACTGGTTTAATATTAGTCATTTTTGTGTTGATTGTAATGGGTGGTTTGTATAAAAAGATAAATATTTTTGATGCATTTGTAGAAGGTGCAAAAGGAGGTTTTGAAACTGCTGTAAAAATTATACCTTACTTGGTAGGTATGCTGGTAGCCATAAGTATGCTAAGAACAAGCGGTACTTTTGATGTAGTTATTAATGCTATTAAAACAATATTTGCTGCAATGGGTGCTGATACTCGCTTTGTAGATGGCATACCAACTGCACTTATAAAACCTATGAGTGGTAGCGGTGCAAGAGGAATGATGATTGACACCATGCGTACTTTTGGCCCAGATTCATTTGCAGGAAGACTAGCTTGTATTTTGCAAGGTTCATCTGATACCACATTTTATGTTATTGCTGTTTACTTTGGTGCTATAGCTGTAAAAAATACTAGATACACTGTTGGTGCTATGCTCTTGGCAGATTTGGTAGGTATTATAACTTCTATTGCGCTGTGTTATTTTTTCTTTGGATAGATAGGGTTGTAATATATATAGTATAAAAGGTATATAAAGTTTAAGAAGTATAAAAAGTTTAAAAAGTAAATAAAGTATAAAAAGTAAATAAAGTATAAAAAGTAAATAATGTATAAAAAGTATAAAAAGTATAAAAAAGTAAATAAAGTAAGTTCTACACTTTATTTACTTTTTTATACTCAACAACTTTATATTCACTATTTATTTTTCTTGCTCCTTATCTTATTAGGCCTAATTGCTTTATCAGGGAAAAGTTTTCTCATAGCATTTTCAGTTCTATTTTCATACATAAGG
This sequence comes from Ferruginibacter sp., assembly GCA_043717975.1. Lineage (GTDB taxonomy): Bacteria > Bacteroidota > Bacteroidia > Chitinophagales > Chitinophagaceae > Ferruginibacter. The sequence continues at coordinate 8,646 of JAYSWO010000461.1, forward strand.
CTGTCTTTTTTTGCAAACTTTCCTTTCTTACCCTTTTTTGTTTCTACAGAAAATTGTTCTGGAATATTGGATGGTACTATGTTTTCTGCATCTTCCGTTTCGTCTTTAAAATAATCGCCAAAAATATTGACCAATATTTTTGTATGATAAGTAGATCTTGCAAAACGATTGCTCAGTGCAATAATGGTTACGTCGTCTTTTATAAGCCTAATAAATGTAGCATTATTGCCGTGCCACCATCCATTGTGAAAAATTATTTTTTTTCCATCATCATAAATATTCATTCGCCAACCTAGGCCATAATTTTTTACACCTGGTTTTTCATTGCTGTATGGAGTATATGCCGCTTCTAATGTTTTGGGCGATAAGAATACTGAATCTGCCAAAACCCTATCCCATTTTAATAAATCTTGTGCCGTGCTATACATGTTTTTATCGCCATATATTGCATCGAGTTGTGTATCAAAAATTCTTCTTCCTTTCCAATCAAAACTTTGCGAAAGCTTTGTAGTATCTGAATTGTAGCGTACAAATGTATTTTTCATACCAATGGGATCAAAAATATTTTCTTTCATAAACTGTGGGTATGGCATACCACTTACATTTTCAATTATAAGTGCAAGCAATGCATAGTTGGTATTGTTGTACGAAAATTTTGTATCTGCTGGCACTAATTCAGTTAAAACAGCTTTTTTTGTAATTAATAGATGTACAATATCTTTATTGTACATCATAGAATCTTCTGGCCAACCTGCCTGCTTTAAAAAATGCAAATAATTTGGCAACCCACTTCTATGATTAAGCAATGTTTTTATAGTTACGCCATCATAATTAAAACCAGCAAAATATTTTGTGAGGGTATCGTTTATATTTAGCTTGCCTTGCTCTTGCAATTTTAAAATAGCCATAGCCGTAAATGTTTTTGTAACAGAAGCTATGTGCAGTGGGGTAGTAGCTGTTATAGAATCTACAGCATCTAAATTGATAGAACCTCTATATTTTTCAAAAACGATATTACCTCCTTTAGCTACAATAATACCACCATTAAACCCCGATGGTAACAAAGTAGTATCATAAAACATTTCACAAGCACGATATATTCTATCGTACTCATTTTTATCTAACGATGTTGGCTTATTTATTTTGTAGGTAATTAGTGGCTTGGTAGTTTTTGCCTCTGTTTTGCTTTGCTCATTTAAGGAACAGCTTATAAATACCATAACCACAAAACATGTACACAGAATATTTTTCCAATTGAGTTTTATCATTATTTAAGCACAAATTTTATAAATAGAATCATTACATCTTTATTAAAACGTTTCTAAAAGATATATTTGTGCAAAATAAGCAAATAACAATGGCAGATAAAAAAATAACTAGTTATCCCAAGGAAAAGATCAATATTCTGTTTTTAGAAAATATAAGCGATGCGGCCATAGCACAGTTTACAAACGGCGGATATGCATCTGTAAAAAAGTTAACAGGGGCCATCAGTGAAGCCGATTTAATAAAAGAAATAAAAAATGTACATATACTTGGTATTAGAAGTAAAACACAAATTACTGCTGCCGTATTGCAGGCTGCTACTAAGTTGCAGGCAATAGGTTGTTTTTGTATTGGGGTAAACCAAGTAGATCTAAATGCTGCTACAGAAAATGGTGTGGCGGTTTTTAATGCACCCTATAGCAATACAAGAAGCGTGGCAGAATTGGTAATTGGCGCATCTATTATGCTTATTAGAAAGATAGTAGATAAAAACAAAGCCGCTCACGAAGGCAAATGGATGAAAGATGCAACTGGCAGTCATGAATTGCGTGGCAAAACCCTTGGTATTATTGGTTATGGCAATATAGGCAGCCAAGTAAGTGTATTAGCAGAAGGCTTGGGTATGAAAGTTATTTTTTATGATGCCGAAACAAAATTGCCATTGGGCAATGCAACAGATAGTAAAACATTAAAAGAATTATTACAAAAATCGGATATTGTTACGCTTCATGTGCCCGAAATGGCTTCTACACAAAATATTATTAATAAAACTACACTTGCGCATTGTAAAAAAGGGGCTATTATTATCAACTATGCAAGAGGTACCGTAATGGACTTAGTGGCACTTAGGAAAGCCATATTGGAAGAGCGTATTGGCGGTGCAGCGGTAGATGTTTTTCCTGTAGAACCTGAAAAAAATGGAGATGTGTTTGACTCACCATTGCAAGATTTGCCCAATGTAATTCTTACGCCTCATATTGGTGGTAGTACACAAGAGGCACAAAATAATATTGGCCTTGATGTAAGTACAAAATTATTTAACTATTTGGAAAAGGGTATCAGTACAGGCTCTCATAGCATTCCTGCACTAGCATTACCACCGCAAGAAGGAGCACACCGCATACTGCATATACACAACAATGTACCAGGAGTACTAAGCGAAATAAATACCCTGCTTAGCAAAAATAAAATTAACATACTTGGGCAATACCTCAAAACAAACGAAGCCATTGGTTATGTGGTGCTAGATGTGGACAAAAGCCTTAGCAAAAATGCCATCGATTTATTAAGAGGGGTGAAGGGAACAAGAAAAGTAAGAATGTTATATTAATTCATTAAAACCATTATAAAAACAATCCAAGTTCACTCTCAGGATTAAGTGCATCTATTTCTTTTTTTACTGCGGTTCTTATTTTCTTTTCTGCAGTTTTTAATTCTGAAGATATCTTATCAGAAAATTGTTGTGCAATATTTTCAAGGGTTGTAGGTTCTCTTTCTTCTTTTGCTAAACCTTCTTCTTGTGCCTGTTCATTTATACTGTTTACTGTGTAGGCTACAACTGCTCCAATGGCTATTCCTGCTAATAAGGCCATTACTATTTTAGATTTACTCATAATTATATTTTAGGTATGCTTCAATTATCAAAATGTATGCCGTTTGTTTAAAGCTGTTTTAGTATATATTGTTTTTAACAACGAAATGTAAGCCTTTAAAGATTTTTTTTGATACTTGTTTTGCCAGTTTATAATTTTAAAAGCACCATAAATGCAAAATAAGAACTAGTTGTATTTTTTTAATGCTAAAGAAATAGCATTAAAAGATTCATTTTCGGTTACATTTTTTGCTACAAATTTTTGCCCAGTTATTTGATCATACAATTCAATATATCTATTACTAATACTTTCTATTTTTTCATCTGTCATTTCAGGTATATTTTGGCCTTGTTTGCCCATAAAATTATTCTCAATAAGCCACTCTCTTACAAACTCTTTGCTCAATTGTTTTTGTTTTTCATTTTTTGCCAATCTTTCATTAAAGCCTTCTGCATAAAAAAATCTTGATGAGTCAGGGGTGTGTATTTCATCCATTAAATAAATATCATTACCAATTTTTCCAAACTCATATTTTGTATCTGCTAAAATTAAACCCTGTGTTGCCGCCAATTTTTTTCCCCTTTCAAATAATGCCAATGTGTATTTTTCCAACACATTCCATTCTTCCTGCGTACAAAGTTTTTTTTCTATAATTTCTTCTTTACTAATATCTTCATCGTGGCCTTCTGTAGCTTTTGTAGAAGGTGTAATGATAGCTGTCTCAAAAAAATCATTTTCCCTCATCCCATCGGGCATTTTTACGCCACATAAAATTCTACCTCCATCTTTATAAGTACGCCATGCATGCCCGGTAATATTTCCTCTTACCACCATTTCTATAGCAAATGGCGTACACTTTTTTCCAATGCTTGCATTTGGTACTGGTGTTTCAAGCAACCAATTTGGGCAAATATCTTTGCACTTTTCTAGCATGTATGCAGCTATTTCATTTAAAACTTGTCCTTTATAAGGTATGGGTCGTGGAAGTATTACATCAAAAGCTGAAAGCCTATTACTAGCAATCATTACTAATAAATTTTCGCCAATGCTGTAAACATCTCTTACTTTCCCACTATAAAAAGCGGTTTGATTATCAAAATTATAGGTAGCCATGCTGCTAAATTAAACAGTAGATATCAATATATAAGCAACAATTAATTATAAATACTAACATAACGTTAAAAAATAAAATTTTATAACAACGTAACTATGCTTATTTTGCCCCCAAATTATAAACCAAAAAAATGGATATGAGAAAGTTTACAAGCTATTTGGTTACTATGTTATTGGCTAACATCTTTACGATGACAGCTTTTGCGCAGAATGTAACCATAAGCGGTACTGTGAAAAACATTGCAAGCGGCGAAAATGCTGCGGCCGTTTCAGTTACCATAAAGGGTTCCGATGCAGGAACATTTACAAATGATAAAGGTGCGTATAGCATTAATGCAAAATCTTTGCCTGTTACCTTGGTTTTTTCTTCTGTTGGTTATACAGCACAAGAAGTAACGGTTACAGATGCTTCTGTAAGAACTGATGTTAGTTTTGTACCAAACAATGCCCTCGGGCAAGAAGTAGTGGTTTCTGCTACTCGTGTTTCTCAAAAGATTATGGAGTCTCCTGTATCTATTGAAAGAGTAAGTGCTGCTGCAATAAGAAATGCACCCGCTGCAAATTTTTATGATGTAGTATTGGCATTAAAAGGAGTGGACGTTACAACATCATCTTTAACGTTTAAAACGCCTACTACTCGTGGTTTTAATAGTAGTGGTAATGCACGTTTCAACCAATTGGTAGATGGTATGGATAACGTAGCACCAGGGTTAAATTTCTCTGTGGGTGCTATTATCGGATTAAGCGAATTAGATGTAGATAATATTGAGTTATTATCAGGTGCATCTTCTGCATTGTATGGCCCAGGTGGTATGAATGGTACACTACTTATGACAAGTAAAAATCCTTTTAAATACCAAGGTTTATCTTTTGTAGTAAAGACAGGTATTATGCACACTGACAAACAACAAAGAGCAGCAGCTCCTTACCACAATTGGAACTTACGTTGGGCTAAAAAAGTATCTGAAAAATTTGCATTTAAAACAAATTTTGAATTTATTCAAGCCAAAGATTGGTTGGGTGTAGATAACAGAAATTATAGCAGAGTAGGTACACTTGGTGCAGTAAAGGCAGGCGATAGACAAACGGACCCTAACTATGATGGTGTAAATGTGTATGGTGATGAAACATCTGCAGATATAAGAGGTTTAATTGCCGGTATTGGAGGACAATTGGTTAGCAATGGTTTGACTACTCAAAGTTTTATTAATACTTTATTAGCTGGTGGTGCAAACAATGTATCTCGTACAGGATATGCTGAAAAAGACGTAGTAAATCCTAATACAGTAAATTTTAAAATGTCTGGTTCAGTACATTATAAAATTACACCAAATACAGAAGCAGTAATTGCTGGATATTGGGGAACAGGAAACACTATTTACACAGGTAGTGATAGATACTCTATCATAAACTTTAAAATGGGCCAATACAAAGTGGAATTAAATAATAAGAACTGGTCTCTTAGAGCATATACTACTCAGGAAAATTCTGGTGAAACATACAATACTACTGCTACTTCAAGATTGTTTAATGAGTCTTGGAAAAAGTCTGTAACTACGGATGCTGCAGGTAATCCTACACCTCAAGCTTCTGATTGGTATGTTCAATATACGCAAACTTATTTAGGTAGATTGTTAGCTGGAGCTACAAATATTGATGCACATAACTTTGCTAGATCTATTGCAGATGTTGGAAGACCATTACCTGGTAGTACAGCTTTTAGAACAGCATATGATGAAATACGTAGAAGACCAATTGGTGATCCAAAAGGTGGAGGAAGATTGGTTGATAAAACAGATTTATACAATTATGAAGGAAACTATAACCTTACTCATGTAACAAAAAGTTTTGCTGATATATTAGTAGGTGTTAATTACAAAAAATATGTACTAAACTCAGGTGGAACATTGTTTGCTGACTTTGATGGTCCAATAGGAATTGGTGAGTATGGTGGATACATTCAAGCTACTAAAGCTATCGGTGAAAGACTAAAACTAACAGCATCAGGTAGATATGATAAGAATGATAATTTTAAAGGTAGATTCACACCAAGGGTTACGGCTTTGATTAAAGTAAAAGAAAACAATAATATTCGTTTATCTTACCAATCTGCATATCGTTTTCCAACAAATCAGCAACAGTGGATACAATTACAAGTAGGTAGTACTTTATTGGTAGGTGGAAACAAGTATTTTGCAGACAGGTATAAATATGCAACCAACCCATTATACGTAGCAGAAAGTGTGGTACCTATAAATGGAAGTGCTCCTGCGCCTGTGGTATTTAATGCAGCAGAACTTAAACCAGAAGCGGTAAATAGTTTTGAAGTTGGTTATAAAGGATTATTGGCAGAGAAGAAATTATTAATTGATGTGTATGGATATTTTGGACAATACCAAGATTTCTTGGGTAGAATTAATACTTTTCAATCTACTACAGGATTAGGAAATACGAGAGATAGTGTACTTGTGGCTAGTAAAAGAATAGGCATATCTGTACCTAATAATTCTGCAGATAAGGTTAAAACATATGGGTTTGGATTTAGCATAGATTACAGATTGCCACAGAATTTCACTATTGGAGCTAATATTGCTTCTGATGTATTGACAGATGTACCGACAGGTTTTGTAGCTTACTTCAATGCACCTAAGTATAAAACAAATGTAACATTTGCTAATTCAGGATTTGGTCCTAAAAAACGTTTGGGAGCAAATATTGCTTACAGATGGCAGCAATCTTATTATTACCAAGGAGATTTTGCTAATGGTCAATTACCAGATGTTAACACTTTGGATGCTCAAATAAGTTTAAAATTGCCAGCCACAAAATCAATGATAAAATTGGGTGCTAATAATTTATTAAATCAATATTATTATAACGCAATAGGTAATTCACAAATTGGGGGTTTATATTATCTAAGTTTTGGTTACAATATTTATTAATACAATTAGGAAAATAAATTCTTATAAAAAAAATTAAAAGATGAAAACAATAAATAAAAAAATAGGGACATTATTTCTTGCAGCTATCTCAGGAATACTGTTTTTTAGCTCATGTAATAAAGATTTGCCTGAAGCAAATGCTATTACACCCGAATCTGGTATTTCTATTGGGCAAGCCATAGCTACCAATCCAAATTGGAGTATTTTTAATGCTGCACTTATTAGAACTGGTATTGCTGCTTCTCTAAATGATACAGCTAGCAACTTTACAGTTTTTGTACCAGATGATGCAGCAATGGCTCTTTCTGGTATTTCATTGGCAGCTGTAAATGCATTGCCAATATCTAATTTAACCGCTCTTGTTCAATATCATATCGTAGGTAGTAAAGTTCCAAGTTCACTTTTTTCGGGATCTTTCCCCAATGTAAGAATACCTACTACAATGGCACTAGACCCTGCTAATCCATTAGTAAGAATGAGTGTATTTCCTTCTAAACTTACTGCCTTTAGTTATGCAAACGCAACACAAATTAATGTAGTTGACCAAGTGTATAACAATGGTATAATACATAGTATAGCTACAGCATTGTCGCCCACTACAAGGTTTTTAAGAGCTGCTATTGCTGCTGATACAGCGCTAGTTTATTTTAGAGCAGCTATTGCACGTGGCGATGTAGGCTCAACAGGGTTATCAAGATTAGATTCTCTTTTAAACTTTGCTCCGGTAAATATGACCGTACTCGCACCCAATAATATTGCACTAAGGACTTTATTAAGAGGTATAATTTATCAAAATGCTTATACTAACATCTATAACTTAATTTACAATACCGCTATTACAGGTGGTGCTACTCCAGCTCAAGCAACAGCTATAGCTGATGTACAAGCTCCATTACAAACTCAGACTTTTGCCAATTTGAAATCTTCTGTAGATTCTTTGAATTCTCCAACGGCAGGTTTTAACTTGTTGCCTGTTGCAAACGTAAGAGGTATTGTGGCCTATCATTTTTTAGCTACATCTACTCCTGGTGGTTTTCAACCAAATATTAGAGTGTTTTCAGTAAATGTACCGACTACACCCACATTTATTACCACATTGGTAAATGGTTCGGTAAGTTTTCATCCAGGTGTAGAAGCTACAGCTACTTTCTCCGGACCATTAAATACTGCTCTTACTTTTAGAGGTTATACTCCTACAGTAGGCGGGCCCGTTGCTACAGGCCCTGCAGCAAATGTACTTGTAAAAGATAACCATAATATAAACGGCGTTTATCATATTTTAGACAGAGTTTTATTGCCACAATAGTATAGTTTTTATAAAATAAATAAAAAATAAATCAACGGCTTCCAAATTTTTTGGAAGCCGTTTGCTTTTTACCCATAAAAAAGCGGTCGATACTCGAGTATGACCGATTAATAGAAAGTTTTTTAGTAGATTTAAAATACCAACAGAGGCAAAAATTTATTTGTTATTTTTACTACTATGAATTTATTTTTAGTTTGCTTTTTAGTAGGTGCCAGCTTTTTACTTAGTTTTTTACTTTTCTTTCATCCTTTACAACAGAATGTAAAAGCCAACAGATGGCTTGGCTTTTTTGTTTTTATAATTGGGTGTTCATTCATTGGCACTTACATGATTCTAACCGAAACAACTATTTCCAATAGCTTCTTATTTAAATGTGTAAACGCTTTACAATTTCTATTAGCTCCTAGCTTTTACATTAGTATTCTATATTTTGTAAACCCAACGAAAATATTTATGAAAATTGATTGGCTTCATTTTTTGCCCTTTATCATTTATATAGCTGCAGAAATGATATCTGACCATGGAAAAGAGAGCATTTCAACAGTTCCATTTATTAAAATTAGTGATGAATATTCTTTAATAATTCGTGATATATTGCCATTTCTTGCTTTGTTTTATGTAATAAAATCTTACATTATATTAGTAAAACATAAAAAAAATCTGAAACTAATATCTTCTGCCATTAACCATATTAGTTTGGATTGGCTGATTCAGTTTTTATTCATTTTGTCCATAACCATACTTATTTGGTTTAATGATGCGCTATTTGAGCTACCATTTTTAACCCAAGCCACCAATTTTGTTTATGCAGCTTCCGTTTTTTTCTTAGCTTATTTCTCCATAAAACAAAAAGCCATTTTTGCGTTTAAAGAAAAAGACATAAATGAAATTTCTGACATACTTCAATATGATGTTTATAAAACTGATGCAAAGCCAATGTCAAAAGAAGTTATACTGGCAACAGATTTGGGCGGTAGAGAAGAAGTTACAGCAGTATCAGAAGCTATAAATGAAAAACCAAAACTAAAAAGGCTGAGTGTTGAGCAGGTAGCAAATTTATCGGTTCAATTATCTAACCTAATGGAAAATGACAAGCTTTTTCTTGACAATGATTTGAACTTGCCTATGGTTGCCGAAAAGTTAAGTATCAGCATTCACGAAGCCTCCTTTTTGATTAATGAAACCACTAAAGACAACTTTTATAACTTCATTAATAAGTACAGGGTTGACGAAGCCAAAAAACTATTGGCTTCTACAAAAATGGAGGAATTGAATATTTTAGGTATCGCTTTTGCATCAGGTTTCAACTCAAAAACAACATTTAATACCACTTTTAAAAGAATGGTTGGTATTTCCCCCTCTCAATATAGCAAAGAGCAGAAAAAGTAGCTCGGTAATATGTTCGACTGTATAAAACCGAACATTAAAAGGCTATTCGAATTTTAATTTTGGGCATTATTTTAAAATTAAACATTTTAAATATGCTAAAATTTACGAATCTACTCAAATACGTTTTCGTAGGCTTTATTTTGACAAACACATTGGTAGGTAATGCCTGCACCATATTTATGGCCAATGATGGCAAGAATGTGTGGGTGGGAAATAACGAAGATGAAATACAAACTACAAAATACAGAATGTGGTTCTATCCTGCAAAAAAGGGTAATTATGGCTACGCTATTTGGACAGATCTTAACTTTGGAAAACTCTTTCGTAGGTTTTCTTACCTAAACCCTCAAGGCGGATTAAATGAATTTGGACTTTTTATGGATTATACTGCCATAGACGAAATAACCATCGTAAAAGATGACAAAAAAAAAGATAGAAAAAAAGAAGTAGTAACCGACATTTTAAAAAAATGTAAAACGGTAAATGAAGCCCTTGCTTACCTAAACAAATACAATTTGGTAAAAATTAAATATGCACAATTATTTATTGGGGATGCCACCGGTAATTATGCGACAGTCACAGGGGGGTATGTTGTTAATAAAACCAATAACAGTTTTGCTCTTACTAATTATTGTATTAACAATGAACACAAAGAAGCCTGCAATAGAAGAGATGTTGCCACACAATATTTGAATTCAACCACTAGCTTTCAATTAAATGATATTATAAATATTTTGGAGAAATCAGCTCAAAAACGCCCCAATAATGTAATCACCAATTACTCTATGGGGGTAAATTTAAAAACAAACACAATCTATTTATATTACAAAAATGATTTTACAACTGTTTCTGCTTTGTCATTATCAGAAGAACTAAAAAAGGGAAAACATCACAAAGACATTCAAAATTATTTTCCTAAAAGTATTACAAGTGTACTTGAAAATGAGTTGAAAAAAAATGGCATCAACGCAACTATTAAACTGTATAAAGATGTAAGAAAAACCTCTTTTGATAAATACAATTTTAAGAATGATGATGTAGTAAATCTTACAATAGCTTGGATTGAAAAAGGGCAAACCAATGAAGCCACGCAACTTTTACAATGCCTTAAAGAATTTGAACCCAACAATACTACTATTCTTTCTTGGTTAGCTGTAGCTTATAGAAAGGCTAATAACTTAGTAGAAAGCAATACCTATTTTTCAAGCGTTTTAGCACAAAAACCAACCGATTATTTAGCAACACTTTGGGGTAAACAAGCAAACCAAATAGTTACATTTAAGTTAGCCGATTTTGAAGGTGCCGAACAAGTTTCACTTATAGGCGAATTTACAGAATGGAAAAAAAATGCCATAAAAATGAAAAAAGAAAATGGTTATTGGGCTTGTGAAGTTACTCTGCCTATGGGGGAAGTTATTTATAAGTTTGTAGTAAACAATCAATATTATGCCGATAGTAAAAATTTTATGCATGTTGGCGAGGGGGCTACAATATTTTCCAAACTGTATGTTTGGTAATTTGCACCTACACTTTTTCAATTAACTATATTTATAAAACAATCTATTTTGCCTTTTATTTTACTTCTCAGTACGTCTACCGAAGGCGACGTACTGAGAAAAATGTGTAAGGTAATTGTACTGTAACGAATTTTATTTGAATACTAGATATCGATTTGGCAAATGAAAATTATTCAAAACTCTCTGTAAATATGTATTGCTTTCTTATTCTGCAACGCCTCTTTGGGCAATGTCATTAAGTTAAGGAACTGGGTATCAGGTTGAGGCACAGATAAAATAAATTTTAAGCTCTTTGCAAATTACAAAAGTTCGATTCAATTGGAGTGTTAGGCTGAGCTTGCCAAAGCCGATGTGCCTTTTAGAACCCGCCTCGACATCCGCCAAAGGCGGAGACATCATATTAATTTAAACTTAAACGTTTTAAAACACATGTCATTAGCAGCTTGTCGAAACCGAATTAGTGTGTCGTTTTTATTACCCCAACTAAGACACGCTCAGTCAGACAGCTCTTAACTTAATGACATTGCCCTTTGGGGATATATTGCTAAGAATATAGAAAATATGCTCCTACCAACTTGCCCCTATAAAAATTATTTAATTTTGAATAAGAAAGTTACATTTACTATCCTATATATTTATTAAAATGTAGGAACATATTCTTAGCATATAAAATCATTCTTATGCATTACATACTTACCTGTTTTATTTGCTTTAATTTTTTATTGCAAACCCATGCGCAATCTTTTGATGCAAAATATTATAGCGCCATGCAATGGCGATGCATAGGGCCGCACCGGGGTGGAAGAACCGTTGGTGCAGTGGGTGTACCATCGCAACCCAATGTGTTTTACATTGGCGTAAACAATGGGGGCGTGTGGAAAACAACAGACTTTGGTCGCACTTGGAAACCTATTTTTGATGACCAGCCTACAGGTAGTATTGGCGATATTGTTGTATCTCCATCAAACCCAAATGTTATATATGTAGGTAGTGGAGAAGGGTTGCAGCGGCCTGACTTGAGTGTTGGTGATGGCATATACAAATCGATTGATGGCGGAAATACA
>JAYSWO010000462.1:0-3103 GCA_043717975.1 Ferruginibacter sp.
GTTGGGTTACCAGGGTTCGAACCTAGACAAACAGAATCAAAATCTGTTGTGCTACCGTTACACCATAACCCAATCTCAAAACACGTTTTGTGTTTGGGATTGCAAAAATAGGGGTTTTGTAAAAAAAGCCCAAACTATTTTGTAAAGTTTTACAGTTAATTTATATAACCATTTGTTTTTTCCTACTTTATTTTACTTTTTGCTACTTTATTTTACTTTTTGCTACTTTATTTTACTTTTTTCTACTTTATTTTACTTTTTTACCTATTCACTATCCTCCTTTTCCTTCAAAGATTTAATCAAATCAAGCGCTTCGGCTACTACATCGCACATAATGGTTATTAAAGAACCAGGCTTTGCCGTATTGTAAGCATGCATAATAGCCTCTTTTTCATTATAAATGATGGTAACAGGTATCTCCTTGGTTTTGTTTTCGTTTATGCCTTCTACCAATAGCTCTACAATATTTTCGGCGGTTCGCCCACGCAAGTGCCTGTCTTGCCTAATAATAATTTCATCAAAATGCTTGGCAGATATAGCGCCTAATTCTCTAATATCTTCATCTCTCCTATCTCCTGTGCCACTTATAATACCCACTTTTGGGGTACCATCCATTTTGCTTACAAAATCGCAAAGCAATTGCAAGCCAGCTGGGTTATGTGCAAAATCAGCTAAAAACTTAAAATGTTTAAATTGAAAGAGATTTAATCTGCCAGGTGTTTGTGTAGGTGATGGAATAAATGTTTCCAATGCCAATTTAATATCGGCCACTTTTATATTTCTGTACAAATAAGTAGCCAAAATAGATGGAAGCGTATTCATCACATTATGCAATGCTTTACCACCATAGGTTATCGGAATTTCAGATACTTTTTGTACCCGTATTTTCCAAGTACCTTTCATAATGGTTACAAATCCGTTTTCATATACTGCAGCATGTCCACCATTTTTACAATGTTCAATAATTCTTGGGTTAAATTCATTCATACTAAAGAGCGCAATATTGCAAGACAAATTTTTTCGCATCTCATACACCAAATCATCATCGGCATTTAAAATAGCGAAGCCATGTTTATATACCGTTTCTGCCACTACCGATTTCACCCTCGCCATTTGCTCCAAGCTATCTATGCCTCCAAGTCCCATATGATCGCTAGCTACATTGGTTATAATGGCTATATCACAATTTCTAAAAGCCAAGCCGCTTCTAAGAATACCACCACGGGCACTTTCCAATACTGCAAAATCTACCGTAGGATCTTTTAAAACAAATTGGGCAGATGCAGGCCCTGTACAATCGCCCTTCATCATCATTTGGTTTTGAATATACACACCATCACTAGTGGTATAACCGACTTTGTAACCAGCCGTTTTAGCTATGTGTGCAACAAGTCTGCTCGTTGTTGTTTTTCCATTGGTACCAGTAATGGCAATAATTGGAATACGCCCTGTATTTTCTTTAGGAAAAAGCATATCAATAACCGGCTCTGCCACATTTCGTGCAATACCTTCTGATGGCTCTATGTGCATGCGGAAACCTGGTGCTGCATTTACTTCAAGTACAGCCCCTCCATTTTCGGTAATGGGCACTTTTAAGTTTGGCGCCATAATATCTATACCACAAATATCTAAGCCAATAATTTTGGCAATACGCTCCGCCATAAAAATATTTGATGGATGTACTTCTTCTGTAACATCGGTAGAAGTGCCGCCTGTACTAAGGTTGGCAGTTGGCTTTACTAAAACTAGTTCTCCCTTTGGAGGAACCGTTTCTAATGTATACCCTTTATCATCCAACATTTTTTTTGTAAAATCATCTATGGTTATTTGCGTCAATACTTTTTCATGACCATAACCACGGCGCTCATCTTTATTGGTTTCTTCAATCAACCATTGTATGCTATGCTCGCCATCGCCCGTAACGGCTGCGGGTGTGCGCAAAGCAGCGCATACAAATTTATAATTGATGCATAGCAAACGAAAATCGAAACCTGTAATAAATTTTTCTACAATTACCGTACGGCCATACTTTTGTGCTGCTTCTAATGCCGTTAGAGCCTGCGCATAATTTACAATATTAGTAGTAGCACCTTTACCATGGTTTCCATTCAGTGGTTTTAATACAACAGGGTATCCTATTTTATCAATCGCATCTTTCAATCCTTCTTCACTTCTAATTAAACTTCCTTTTGGTACTGGTATTTCCGCTGCTTCTAATAAATTTTTTGTATCGTCTTTATCGCCAGCAATATCTACAGCTATACAACTAGTGGTGCCTGCAATAGTTGCTCTAATTCTTTGTTGGTTTACACCATAACCCAATTGTACAAGGCTACTTTTATTTAAACGTATAAATGGAATGCCACGCCTAGCCGCTTCTTCTACAATACAACCGGTGCTTGGCCCTAAGCGTGTTTCTTCTCTTAACTCACGCATGGTTTGTATATCTGCATCCAAATTATAATCCTTACCAGCTATTAGTGCTTCACAAATTTTAAATGAAGCTTTTGCAGCAAAAATACCCACAGCTTCTTCCATATAATTAAACACTACATAATACTCCCCTTCTTTACCAGTGCCACGTGTGCGTCCAAAGCCCATATCCATACCTGCAAGGGTTTGTATCTCTAAAGCTATATGTTCCATTACATGCCCCATCCATGTGCCTTCATCCACACGTTCAAAAAAACCACCTGGTTTATTTTCGCTACAACGGTGTTCAAATAAAGTTGGAATTAATTTTTCTAGATTTTCTCTAAAGCCTGCTATTGTATTGGTAGGCTGCTGCTCCATCTCCTCCAAATCTATCATCATTTGTATAAGCTTGCCTCTGCGTATGCTCCAATAATTTGGCCCTCGAAGTGCTTTTATTTCTATAATCTTCATATAAAATTTATTTCTGGTTTATTTTGAGGTGTAAAACAGTAAATTAATGAATAGAAGTGGTAATGCAAAAAAAGAAAATAATTTACCTTGCATAAGCATGTAAAAAAAGAAATATTTCTATTTAATATTATTGTTGTCCGAGATAATCATTATTCCCTAAAATTACATAATTGAAAGTATTGTAAACACTCAAAATTGAAACTCGGGCATAAAATGA
>JAYSWO010000463.1:0-20692 GCA_043717975.1 Ferruginibacter sp.
ATCATATGCCATAAAATAAGTTTGTTTCTGTTTTAAATAATTGCCGCAAAGGTAAAAGTTAAAACGGATAATTATACCAATGGAATTGGAGATTATGGATAATTTTTATCTGTACATATACATTACTAAAAACAAATTAAAAGGCTTTTTCACCTTTTCCTGTATATTTCTAGTAGTATTTGCTTTTGTAAAAAAATAAAAGCCATATAAAAAAGGGTCTTGTATAACAAGAACCCTTTCATAAAATTTAAAACAGGTACTATTTATTAAAAATGATACCCCACTCTAAAAGCAATATTATAGCCTAACGTGTTTGCTGTTGTAGTACCTATACCATCAATAGTCTTGTTGTTATTGTCATACCCAAAAGCATAACTTGTAGAATTTATTTTTCTAATTCCTACCCCTACGCTATACTCTAAAGAAATATGATCGTATAAAGTTTGATTTCCGTAATTAACCAATAAATTGTTTATCTTATAATTTTCATTGAAAGTGCCACCATCTAATACTGGAGTACTAGAATACGGTAATCCTTTTTTTATTGTATTTATTGAGTTAGAATATTTTGCACTATTATAAGTTAGGCTAAAAAAAGACCCCTCTAAACCCTCGCTTGCCAAATATACTTTTGGCTCTATCGAATAGGAAAAACCTACTTTAGATTTTCTGTTCAAATAATTGTTATCAAGATCTTCTATTTGATTAGAAATATTATCTGTTTCACCATTACTCCAAACGATTTTTTGGGCACCATAAACACTCCCAGAGCCTGAACCATCTTCCGAAGCCGCCCTTAATGCATCTAATATATAATTTTTAGTTGTAATACCAATACCTGCTTGTATAGAAAAAGTTTCGTTTATACTTCGTTCAAAAAATACAGGAATATTACCTCCAATAAATGCAAAAGGAGCAATTTTAATAATATTTAACTCACTAGAGCCCTTTTTTTTACTTCTAGATGTTTTACTTTTATCACTTTTAAAATAGATGGTTTCTTGTGCAAGAACAATACTTGTGAAGCACAAGAATGTTGAAACGAAAATAATTTTTTTCACAGTTTTAGATTTAGTTTTTTAAGTTTGCAAAGTTACAACTATTTATAATTCAAAACCTAAAACTAAGCAAATGCTTAAAAAACTAAAAATTGCCTTTTTATTTGTATTCCTTCTAGCTTTCAAAGTAAACGTACTTGCACAATCTTTTAATGTAACCTGGGGAGATAAAACGAGATTAAACAAATCTTTTGATGATGCTGTAAGAGTAGATGGCGGAAAATCTATAGTGCTTCGCAAAGATTTTAGTGGAGGCGGTATGTTCAGTAAAGTAAAAACAAAAATTGTATTTTTATTGGTTGATGCTAATACTGAGGTGCTTTTAGAAAGGGAGTATGAAGCTGAAGAAAAAAATACATTTTACAAGGGTTTTGAAAAATATGGAAATAATATATATTTTACTTATGAAGTGTACGATAAAGAAACAAAACTAACAACACTTTATGGAGAAAAAATAGACCCTAAAACCTTAAAAACGCTTGAAAAAGTTACAGTAGGCTCTTTTGAGTCAGATAGTAAATCAGATCAAGCTGGTATAAGTCTTCAGCTTAGCCAAGATTCATCAAAAATTCTGTTACTAGTAGAAGCTCCTGAAAGAAAAAAAGAAAATAGAAAATTTTTTATTTCGGTATTGAATACAGATTTGAAAAAAATATGGTCAAAAGAAGTAGAATTGCCATTCACACAAAAATTTATTTATTTGATAAAGTCTAGCATATCCGATGAAGGTAAAGTGTACGTAAGTGTAAAGCATTATGACAAAGAAACATCTAAAGAAAGTGTTAAAGAAAATGGCAGTAAAGTGCCTGCTTATGTTTACAAAATTTTAGTATATACTCAAAATGCTAAAGAAAAAGAAATAATCTTAAGCATGGGAGACAATTTTGTAGCTCAGTCTATTTTGTCGTTTAATAAAAATAGTGGTATAGTAACTGTGGGTGGAACGTATAAACAGAAACTAAAAGGTAAAATTAATGGGGTGTTTTATGCTTCTTTAGATGCAAAAACAGATGTTATTTCTAGCCCAAAACTTGTGCCTTTTGATTCTGAAATTCTTACTAGAATAGATAAGGATGGTTTTGCAAGTGATAGCGAAAAAGACCCAGGATTAGATAAATACTATGAAATTGTGCATGTAGCAAAACGACCAAATGGAAGTATAGATCTCATATGTGAGTACAGGTATTTTAGTGAAACATATGTAATGTCCCAAAGAGGAGGTAGCTATTGGGTGTATTCATATCAATATGGTACCATTTTAAACACAAATATTGACAAAAATGGGAAAGCAATTTTTACTAGGGTGCCAAAAAACCAAAAATTCTCCGCTAGGAATTTTAATTTTAATGGCTTCTTAAGTTTCTTTCCAATGGTATATAAAGATAATCTCGTTTTATTATTTAACGATGATAAAGACAATGTAGATAGAGATTTAGAAAAGAAACCAGATGATGTAATGAATTTTAAACAATCTGTACTTGCTGCCGCTACAATAGATGTAAAAGGTAATTTGAGTAGACAAGCAGTATTTAGTAATGATGAAGAAGATTACATTTGCCTACCAATGAGTTTTACAAAAATTGATGACAATTCCATCTTACTCGTTTCAGATTTATTCAAAATGTTTAAGAAAAGAACTAGATATGGTATTATGAAGATTAAATAAGAAAATATTCTATTTCAAAAAAGGAGTCGCTCATTTTATATGAACGACTCCTTTTTTTATGCTACTCAAAAATATTGTTTTGATTCAAAAAATCCTTACGTGTTATTATTTAATGGAATTAAGCTTGCTTATTATATAATTTGAGGTGAGTAGCTATTTGCACAACGTATTTTTAACCATGGTTAGAAAATTTATACTACAAAATGATGTTGAATAGTTTTGCACTTTAACAGCAAAATTTTATTAGCTCAATCAAAGTACTGATTTTTTACAATCATATCAACTTACAGAAGGGTAGCATAAATTACGGGCTGGAATTATGAGACACTCAATAATTAATATGTAATGGTATTTTATATTCTTGCGATTCTATTCAAACAACTCCAACTTATTCTTCGGCCTCCTTTTATCTTCCCATTTAAAATTCTTAAGATATTTTTTATCGGCAGGTATTTGGCTTAGGGGATACATGGTGCCATCCACATTATTTATGAATTTTATTTTTCGTATTTCTTCTTTTACAAAATAAACATCTGCTACATCGCCACTGGTTCTGTTCATACCTGTGTAGGAACTATCTTCTGCTTGTGGGTAAAACACTGTTTCGGCAGGCGAGCCTTTAAGCCTTGTATATTCTATTTTGCCATCTATAAAATAGGCATTTAATGTACGCCCACCTGCTTGGTTGTACATAGCAGGGTTTTGTTGGTTTATTACAATGCTATTGTTAAAAACATATATTCGTTTTGGTTGTTGCTTTTCTGTAAACAAATACATGGTATCACCCATTATTTGGTTTTTTTCTTTCCATACTATCGGGTTTTTAAACATTCTAAACACAGAGTCTTCTGTACTGTAATACATGCTATCGCATACTGCCTGCGAGCTATCGTTGAATATACGCACGTGTGCATAGCCCAATATGTAGCGTATGCTGTCTTGCGGTGTTTTGCTTAATATTTGTTTGTTATTAATGGTATCAATATTCAGATAATAATTTTTTGTACTGTCTTTAGTTAAAATAGCTGTAGCACTATCTTTCAAAATCATCCTGTTTTTTAAAGTATCTTTTTTTGTGGTAGAACTATTAAAACTTTTATCATTTATTCTCAATCCGCTAAACAAAGTATCAGCGGTTATGTACGTACTGTCTTTGTCTTTTACAATAATAACTACTGGTTTTTTTGTAGCCAAAAAGGATGCTGTTTTACTATTGGTTTCTATTTTATCACCAATCACAATCATGTGGTTTACACTGTCCACATATTTTGCCCGGCCTTCTAAAATAGAGATACCTGTTTTATCATCAAAAAACATTTTGTCAGCAATGGTGGAAGAAGTGCTGTCGCTTATTAGTGTTCTATCATAAAATTGCGCAATACCAGTTTGCAAATCGTATGTGCCATTTTTAGAGCGAATCACTTTTCCATCTTTTGTTTTTACTACAGTTGGGGATATAAGTGTGGCCACTTTAAAATTAGTATTGTACCGTAAGCTATCTGCAGAAATATTGTATTTTGGATCTACCAATCGTACTTGTTTTTTAAACAATACATCTTTTGTGTCAGAAAAATAAATAGCATCATTGCTGGTGAGCACACTAGCGCCATTTACCACCCTGCCTCCGCCTTGGTAGGTGGCTATGCCCGTGGCTACATTATATACAAGGTCATTGGTAGTAAGGCTTACTTTGCCATCGGTAAGTTTTACAGCTCTTTTTAAATAAGCAATTCTTTCTGAGCCTACATACTTTAGATAATCAGCGTACGTATTTACCGTGTCAGCATCGTTTATATGTACATGCCCAAAAACTTCTGCTATGTTTGTACGAGAATTGATAACAATGCTATCGCCAGATAATATGGTATTGCCTTGTTTTACTTTTGCATTACCCGCTAGTGTACGCAGGCTTGTAGAATCATCCAAGGTTAACATGCGAATGTCATCGCCATTAATAATAATGATTTTATTTGTACTATCTAGTGTGGTAATTTGCGCAGCAATAGTTTGTGTTACAAATATGCATACCAATAAAAGCGTAAATCGTAATATTTTTATCAACAATATATTGTTTTGAAAATACAAATTGAATCATTTAAAACTTAATGCTATCATAAAATTATCACACCAATAGCACTAAGAACACAAAGCTAAATTGTTTTTGTTTACTTTACCTTCTCCACATAATACGGACTGTTTAGTGTATCTGCCAATGGCACCAGCAATGGTTCATTTTTTATTTTTTTACCAAACAATGAAATGTTGATGTATCGCTTCGGGTTCATACGCACATCATCCAGCAATAAATTAAGTTTATTGCCACTAGAGGCAAGGTTTTTATAGAGGGTAGGGTCATTTAGTAATTTCCCTAAAGTGCCATCACTCTTATTTACATTTTCTACCAATGATTTCATTTCATTTATAGCCTTGTCTAAATTATCCAATGTATTTTGAACATTTAGGTTGGCAAACTTGGTTGTTGTTTTATCTAAATTACTTACAACACTATTTATCTTATCATTATTGCTAGCAAAATTGCTTGTAATATCACTTACATTGTTGAGCGATTTTGCCAATGCGCCCGTTTGTGTATTAAGCAATGAATTAAGCGATGCGGTAGAAGTGACCATAGCAGCCGTTACTTTATTTAAATTGGCTAGGGTGGCAGCAATGTTGTTTTTTGCATTAGGGTCCACCATACTATTAAAATTACCCACCAAAGAATCAACAGAGCTAAGTGTTTTTTTTACTTGAAATAAAACAGGGTCTACTTTTTTTAATACATCATTAAATAAACCCACACTATTTTCAGTAAGGATACTGTCTTTGTTTTTTAAATGCTCGGTAGCAGTTCCCAACACAATTTCAATGCTTGGCGTACCAAGCGGATTTGATTTTATGGTGGCAATAGAGTTTTTAGGAATATAAATATCTTTAGTAATATTCATGGCCACAATAATTTCACGCATGTCTTTCTCAGTACTTATTTTGTACACTTGCCCCACTTGCAGACCATTTATAATAACGGGATTGGAATTTTGCAAACCCTGTACATTGCTGTATTTGCCTATGAGTAATGTGTCTTTGCTAAATAAATTTTTACCTTTTAAAAAGTTAAATCCAAATATCAATAATCCTACTGCTATAACTGATATTGCCCCTACTTTTGTTTCGTTAGAAATTTTCACTTAAATATTTTTTAAAAATGGGTATTTTATTGTTGTAGATGCTATTTTTTTTCTATTTGCGCTTTGTATTTTATTACTGCTTTTGTAATGGCTTCCGCTAGTTCTTGTTGCCCCTTAGGGCTGTTTATATAGCGCTCATCTTCAGGTGTATTTATGTAGCCTGTCTCTATAAGTATGGCTGGCATTTTTGTAGCAGACAATACCCAAATGCCTGTACTGCGCTGCTTCACACCAAGTGCAGGCCTTCCTGTTTCTTCAATTTCATCATTTACCATTGTTGCAATCAAATCACTTTTTTCTTGATATAGTTTTGCGTAAATCTGTGCAAGTTGTCTTCCTTCAGGGGTGTTAAAATTAAAGTTATTGTACACACTATCTTCCGCATTTTCATAATCATTATCCATGATAGCATCTAGCTTATCATCTGTTTTATTAGCATTAAAGATGTAAACACTAGTACCCCTTGCTGTCATCGGAATTTTATACGTTTCATATTCTGGCACTTCTACATCGTAAGGCTCTGTGTTTTTAATTTTCTTTTTACCTTTTTTTGTATAATAAACTCTATATCGTGTTACTGTTTTTGTTCCAATTTGTCTTCTACCAGTTTTTACAGGTCCTGAGTCTGCGTGTATGCATAAAAACAAATCTCCTTTGGCTTCGTTGGCTATGTTTGCTTTTACCCGTACATTATCAAACACATCAGTAGTTCTTGTAGGTACTACTTTTACATCAGGTAATTGCTTTTTAAGTTCAGCTACAAGCTTTAAAGAAATGGCAAGTGTTATATTTTTTTCATAAGAACCAAGTGTGCCTTCATACACACCATGTGCTCCGGGGTCAGTACCACCATGCCCTGCATCTACTACGATTGTTCTTAATTTTTTGCCTTGTGCAGCGCTTTCGTTCATAAAAGCACCTATACTAAGCAAGCTTCCAAATATTAATAATCCTTTTCTCAACATATATTATTACCGTTTGTTAGTTTTTGTTATAATTAATGTAAACAATTTATCATAAAATTTTAATAGCTATTTTTGCGCTTTCTCATTTATGAACAATCGTAACAAAGGTAAGGCAAAAAACATTTTAGCTTGGTGCTCCATACCGTTGATATTATTATTAACGTATTGTTTAGATGGATATGCAACATTTCATACAAATACGTACTTATTTACATATAATATAGTAGATACGCCACCACCCATCGTTAAGAATGTGAACGACTCCTTAAAATTTGCTACAAAAAAGAAAACAGATAGCATTCGTGTACCTCGCATGAGTGAAGAAAAGAAAGCAACAACAGATACCAATTTTACCCAATTTGCAGATACATTTACTTTTAAAAAATCAAACGATACCCTAAGTTCGCCGGTGGTTTACCATGCAGATGATAGTATGGTAATAGATGTGCCTGCGGAAAAAATGTATTTGTATGGCAAAGTATCTTCAGTAAAATATGAGGATAACAACCTCTCGGCACCACTTATTGAGTTTGATCAAAAAACAAGTATTGTAAGCGCATTTTTAGTAAAAGATAGTACTGGTAAGGTTACATCATACCCTTATTTTACCCAAGCCGATTTACAAACCGTGAGCGATACCATACGCTTTAATATGAAAAATGGAAAGGGGATTACAAAAGGAACTTACACAAAGCAAGGAGAAATTTTTGTATATGCAGATAAATTAAAGAAAGCAGATACTTCGTCTTTTTATGCATTTCGTACAAGGTTTACTACTTGTAACTTAGATACGCCCCATTTTGCATTTATATCTAAGAAAGCAAAATTTGTAAATAAAAAATGGGCTTATACGGGGCCGGTACATCCTGAGTTTGAAGGGGTGCCATTGCCTATTTCTTTGCCATTTGGTATTTTTCCACTTACACAGGGCCGGCACTCAGGCTTGCTTGCACCAAGTTTTACAGCCGATGAGCAGCGTGGGTTGGCATTGGAAAATTTAGGGTATTACAAAATATTTGGGCAGAACTGGGATGTTGTTACAAGGGGTACTTTATACTCTTATGGAAGTTGGAATTTAAATGTAAACCCAAGGTATTATAAGCGCTATCATTATCAAGGCAATATTGGTTTATCTATACAAAATTTTAAGCCATTGGATGCACCTAAAACGGTAACCTATAATTTAACATGGAGCCACAATACAGATGGTAAAGCTAGGCCGGGTGTTAGTTTTGCGGCCAATGTAAATGTAGCTAGTACAAAATACAATGCTCAAAGAGCCAATAGCCCACAGCTCAATTTTCAAAATCAACTAAATTCATCTATTACTTATTCAAAAGATTGGAGCAAGAAAAATAAACCATACAATATTACTATTAGTGCCAATCACAATCAAAACTCGGTAAATGGGCTTACCAATTTAAATTTGCCCGATGTGGCTTTTAATGTAAACACACAATATCCATTTCGTAAAAAGGAATCTTCGGGCGAAATAAAATGGTACGAAAATATCGGTATCGGCTATCAAGGAAATTCAAAAACACTCACATCGTTTTATGATACAGCAAGAGGTATTGGTGGGCAAATAGTAGACAATTTAAAATATGGAGCACAGCATAATATTCCGATAACACTTTCTTTACCACCATTGGGGGTTCTACAAATTTCGCCTTCTGTGTCTTATCAAGAAACATGGTTTCAACAAAAATTGCAACGTTCTTACAATGCCACTACACTAAAAGATGATACCATTTTTTTGCGAAAAGGATTGTACACTACTAGGCAAATATCTTTTGGTGTGGGTGCTACCACAAGGATTTTTGGTATGTTTGGTTTTGGAAAAAACAGTAAAGTAAAAGCCATTAGGCATGAAATAAGACCAAGCTTTTCCCTCAACTATACACCTAATGTAAATGAGCAGAATTATTATTACACAAAAGTAAGTGCTACAGAAACTAGGCAGGTTTCGTATTTTGAAAATAGCGGTATTTATTCTCCTTACAGCAATATTAGAAATGGCGGAATGTCTTTTGGTATAGATAATAATGTAACTATGAAAGTGAGGGGAAAAGGGGATACAAGTGCTGCAGCAGATAAAAAAATAACTTTGTTAGATGGACTCAGCATAAACAGTAGTTATAATTTTTTAGCAGATTCATTTCAATTGGCACCTATTTCTATGTCTGCAAGAACAAATTTATTTGAAAAAGTAAATATTTCAGCTGGGGCAAGTATTAATCCTTATCAAACAGATTCGTTAGGCAGAGCTAAAAATAGATTGGTGCTAAAAGATAAATTTTCTTTGGGAAATCTTACAAGTGCCAATGTATCGTTGCAAACAAGTTTTAAAGGCGGTGATAAATCTAAAAAAACGGCTACAGAAAAATTGAATGAACCAAACAATGGCTTGAGAGATGAAGGTATAACACAAGATGAATACCAGCGTGATGCAGCATACATACAAAACAACCCGGCTGAGTTTGCTGACTTTGAAATACCTTGGAACATTGATTTGGCTTATTCTCTATCGCTCAGTAAAAATTTTGATGTTTCACAAGCAAAGTTCACCAATAATGTTACACAAGGTGTTACATTTAATGCCGCAGCCAACCTTACCCCAAAATGGAAAATAGGTGCCAACGGTTCTTACAATATTTCTGATAAAAAATTAGGCTTGCTTAGTATGTACCTTACTCGAGATTTGCATTGCTGGCAAATGGCTATTAACATTACACCTGTTGGTCTTTCAAGGTCATTTAGCATTAACATTGCTCCAAAATCTCCCATACTTAGAGATTTGAAAGTGAATAGGACTAGATCTTTCACAGAATTTTAATCTTTGATATAAAGTAAAATGATTAAAAACTAATAACCACCAAACCTTTTTTTATAAAAATCAACTTGCTTTTTTTTCGAAATTTTATTTTACCCATGATATTTCCTTTGGTGCAGAAATGATGCGTAGATAAATGTGTGTTTTACTTTCTGTGCCATTCAAAATTAATTTCTCTATACATCCATCCTCATCCATGATACACCCTCGAACATACTATCCCTCCTTCAATCTCCAACACCTCCGCCACCAACATATCTTCTTCAGCTTCCACTTGCCTTGTGTATTCCATAAAAACCCTTTCGTTGTTGGCTGTAAGTTTGTGTAGCTTGTAATGTAAAGTTGGTAGTCTATCAAAAGCATCTGCCCACCACACTCGCAATGCATCTTTGCCTATAATCCAACCTTCGGTTTCGGGTTGTCGTATTTTTAATTTGGGGCTATAATGTTTGGCATTATTGTCGTAGAGTGCTAATAATTTTTCAAGGTTATGTTCGTTAAATGCGGCAAACCATTGTAAGGCTATTTGTTCGTTTGTTTTTTCTTGGGTCATTTTAATGGGTTTTGTAAAAGAAGTACAATACAAACTAATACGAGTTACTTTAGTTTTTTAAAATTTAATATATTTGATTATCAAAATAAAAATACATTGGAAAAAGTTACAAAAGAAATTATTCAGGTTTTGATTTTAAATAGAGAAATTGAATTTAGTTCTACACAAATAAAATTGTGTTTACCAATTATAGATAGGATACGTAGGAAAATGTTAGTTGGTATTAAATTCTCAGCAATAAAAGTTGATGGCAATTTAATTTGCGATGGCCATCATAGATATTTAGCATCTCTTTTAACCAATGTTACAATTGAAACAGTTCCTACAAATAGTACATCTGCAACTAATATCATTGATTGGGAATCAGTTATTTTTGAAGAAGAAGATTGGGATACACAAGCAAAAATAAATATGTTAAATAGACAAGATGCAGACTACAACAATATTCCAATTGAAAAAATCGTTGAATTATTGAAATAAAGTGTAATTTTACCTTAATGTTAATCTTCCTTGATATAGATGGTGTAATGGTCCCTGCAAAAAGCTGGAAAGTTCCAGAATTACTTGCTGATGGCTTTCCTGCATTTAGTAGTAAAGCAAGTAAAGTACTTCAGTCTTTAATTTCTGAGGATACAACTATAATTCTTACAACTTCTCATAAGTCTAATTATACTATTACTGAGTGGAAAAATATTTTTAAAAGTAGGGGTGTTAATCTCAGAAAAATAAAATCTCTTCATAAAAATGTTGATAACCTTAATAGAAAAGATGAGATATTGAATTGGTTAAATACTAACCCTATAAGTAATGACTTTGTTATTATTGATGATGATAAATCTTTAAATGCACTTCCTGCTCATTTGAAAAAAAAATTGATATTAACTAGCTCTTATATTGGACTCACAGAAGAACATTTCCTAGATATACAAGCTATTTTAAAAATAGGTCTAAAGTCTGATTAATTGCAATTGTTGATTTTGAATTTACATTGCTGTTTCTTAAACAATAACTATTACTTCGATTTTTTTAATAAACTTCATTTTATTATTTCGCCTTCAATAGTAATATTTTTTTAGATGGCTTCAAAAATTATTTGTGTAGCTTCTTCTTTTAATTTTCCAAAAAGTGCATCGTCTATTTTATCAAATTCTGCTTGCGAAAACGATTTTATAAAACGTCCATTTTCCAATAAATGAATCGTATGGCAAGTGCTAAGCAATGGCTCAATAATATGCGAAGAAATAAAAACTGTTTTACCTTTTTGTTGTAGTGTTGTAACAATAAGTTCCAAAATTTTATTGGTTTCAAGGTCAAGCCCATTAAAAGGTTCATCAAAAATAAAAATAGGCTTGTCTTGTTTTAATATGGCAAGCAATGCCAATTTTTTCTTCATACCTGTAGAGTAGTTTTCTACCAATTCATCTAACGGTAATTTAAAATATTGTTGAAAACTATCTAGATTAAAATCTGCATTGGTTTGTTTAAATATTTTTAAATACTCATTGCCTGTAATGCGAGAATAAAAAAAGTTTACCGTTTCAAGATAAGCGGTGTCTTTTATGGTAAGTGCCCTATCCTCATTTGTAAAAATACCTTCATCAGGTTTTAAAGTTTTTGCAAGCGCATTAAAAAATGTTGATTTACCTGCGCCATTTAGCCCAACAATGCCATGTGCTTTGCCTTTTTCAAAACGCATGGCAATGTTATTTAAAACCACATGCTCACCAAATGTTACGGATAAATTTTGCACACTAATCATTAAGGTATGGTTTTAAATTATTTTCTGCTCTAAAAAAATATATAAAAAAAAGAATCGTTGGAACAGGTAAAAAATGCGGTAATGCCGACCCTAGAGAAACAATTGTAAAAGGGATATTGTTACCCATTTTTACTTTGTTTGGCGTGTACGAACTATATTTAAAACAAATGGCAAAACCCAATAAAAACATTTGAATAGGAATAAATAATACGTTGATAATTAAAAAATCGGGATTAAAGAAAGTATTTAAAATAATGATGGGCGTATATAAAATGAGCACATTAATAATACCTGCTTTTAATTTTGCTATAAGAAATTGCCTAGGTGCTTTGTTGCCTTCTCTTAACATTTGAATGGATTCGCATTCTGTATAAAACGAAACAATGGTAATAGTAAGAAACCACAACAAAAAAAGCGGCAATATTTTTAGCCAACAAAACCCAATGGCTAAAATGTATAAAACGATACATAAAAAATATTGTTTTCTAAATCCGCTTATCCATTCAAAGTTTGCAGGAGCAATAATATTTGATAATTTTTTGAAAGTTGTTTTTTGCCTAAACTCTAATGTTAAAAGCGGAATGCAACATAAAATAACTAGTAAAAGCGGATAGCAATACCAACTTTTTGTAACAAGACAAGTAATGGAAAATGGTAAACTAAGTGCCACATACTCCAAAAATATTTGTACATGTGGCTTGTCTATATGCTTATATACAAAGGCTTTGTCTTTTCTAGAAAAATGCATAGACAAACATAATAGCGATAAACCAAGAATTATATAAATACTATTTTCCCCTTTTTGAAATTCTTTAAAAGTTATATATACTAGGCTAGCAGCAATGGCAATTATTGGAATTATATATAAGCTAAGCCCATCAATTTCTCTTTTGAGTTGTTTAAGTCTAATGTATAAAAGAGAAGCCGTCATATTTTGTTATGCCTTTAACTAGGTTTATTAATCAAGTAAGGGGTTTAAAATTGTAACACCTGTTTATTGAAGATAAAAAACCGCAGAGAAGAGAGGAAATTGAGTTTACGCAGAGAAACTCAGCGTAAACTCTTTCAACTCATTTCTCTGCGGTGAATTCAAAAGCACCTAAACAATTTACTTCTCCTGCAACGCCTTCAAATTTGCCAACCCAACTTCAAAATCGCCGCCAAGCATTTTGTTCATAAACAAACCCATAATATTCATTGGGTAACTCATGTGGCCGTTAATGCCCCATTTTACTAACGTTTGGTTTGTTCCAGTACTGTCTGTGGTCATGTAGGCTTGTGCAACATCTTTCATTGGTTTTTCAAAACGCAATTCAAAGTCTATTCTTTTGCCGTCATCAATTTTTTTTATTTCTTGCTCACCTTTGCCTACATCGCTATTGCCTTCCCAAGCAGAAATAAAACCAACCGTATTATCGGTGCCGGTAAAAGTTTTTTTCATGGATGGATCCATACTTGCCCATTTGCTAAAGTTGTCTTGGTTTTTTAAAGATTTGATGTAGTTAAACACTTCTGTTTTTGGTTTGTTTATGGTAATAGATTTTTCTACTGTGTAATCTTTACTCATAAATAATGCAGCTATAAAACAAATTATAATAATTGCAATAAAAACTAATAATAATTTTAATACAACTCTGAGAACAATTTTAATGATGCGCATGATTGTTGGTTTTAGTTAATTTAAAAGTAAAATATTTTTATGAAATATGGTGGATAAAAGTTGAAAAATGATAAAGCGCTGACGAGCTGCGGGATAGAAGTGGATATCCTTTTTTGCCTGCCTTTGAGGCAAAAAAGATAGGAACGAATAGCCCGAACCGCCGTCCATTAAAGCTTTTCGATCCACAGCCCCAATCAAAAATACACTCCATAACTCCTTTCCCCTAAGTGAAAACAAAATTTAGAGCTGCCGTTGGTATGCGGCGCAGGCAAGTAGCCGAGCGTACCAACAAGTATTGTAGCGCTCCCCAAAAAAGCAAAGCATTTTAATCTTCAGGTACTAATAATGCTATTTGTCTAAATCTTTCAAGTATCATGTCTAATTCAGATTGATTTAAACGGGAGGTCTTTTTTATTACATTTATAAACCTTTTTAAATCTGGTGTATTTTCGGAAAAGCCTAATTCCCCATATAATTTCTTTTTGTATGGGTTTACAATAAGCCAATAGGGAATTGCTGTCGTATCTCCCTTGTATGTTGCCAATAGGTTTTTAGCACCTTCATTAACTAAACCTTTTTTTCGATCCAAAGTACTACTATACAATTCAAGTAGCACATAGTTTTTATCAAAAAATTGAACATTGTAAACATCTTTAATCCCACGCTTTAAATATTTACAAGGGCTACACCAAGTAGCCGTGAATATTACAAATACGTTTTTATTTTCTTTTTTTGCTTTTGCAATGGCTTCCTCAAAAAGTTCATTGGCAGGTCTTCCTTGTTGTGAAAAACTAAATAAGGACGTGAACAAAAAAAATGGAACCATTAGCGTCTTTCTCATATATCGTAAAGATAGTGGAGCATACTTACATACTAGTTTAAATTCTAATAAAAGTGAAAGCTTTTAACGAAGTGCCTATATGTTGAAAAATGATCTGTTGCTGAAGAGCTCTCGACATGTATGTATGGGACACGTGCGGCGGAGGGAGCGATGTATGTGTAGGCAGGCATGCACCGATAGGCGCATATGCCTGTATACACATACGGTACAGCGAAGGAGACCGAACCAGAGTTGATAGCGATTTGATGCTCAAAGCCCTAAAAAACCTACCTTTGCAGCTGCAAAAATTATGAAGACAAAAACCCTCAAAAGAGATAGAGTAAATATTATTACACTTGGCTGTAGTAAAAATATGGTGGATAGCGAAGTGCTGAGTGGGCAATTGCTTGCCAATGATATAGATACCATTCACGAAAATGAAAAGCTAGACCATAATATTGTTATCATAAATACATGTGGTTTTATAGATAAGGCAAAGGAAGAAAGCATTAATACCATTTTGGATAATGTGGCGCTAAAGAAAAAGGGCAAACTCGATAAAGTGTATGTGACGGGCTGCTTAAGCGAACGCTACAAAAATAATTTAGAGCAAGAAATACCAGAAGTAGATGCGTATTTTGGCACGATGGAATTGCCACAAATTCTCAAAAAGTTTGAAGCCGATTATAAAGGCGAATTAATTGGTGAGCGTATGTTGGCAACACCTTCGCATTATGCATACGTAAAAATTAGTGAAGGTTGTAATCGTACTTGTTCGTTTTGTGCCATACCACTTATGCGTGGCAAGCATGTGAGCCGCACGGTAGAAAGTATTGTGGAAGAAGCCAAGCAATTGGTAAAGCGTGGTGTAAAAGAAATAATGATCATAGCGCAAGAACTTACCTACTACGGTTTAGATATTTATAAAAAAAGAGAACTGCCTCGCTTGCTCAATGAGCTTGCAGTGGTGCCAGGTTTGGAGTGGATACGTTTGCATTATGCATACCCATCAAAATTTCCGATGGAGATTTTAGATGCAATGAATGCGCACGATAATATTTGCAAATATTTAGACATGCCTTTGCAACATGCCGCCGATAATATGCTGCACGCCATGAAGCGAAATATTACACGTGCAGAAATGGAAGAACTTGTAGAAGCCATACGGGCAAAAGTACCGGGCATTTGTTTGCGTACCACTTTAATAGCAGGCTTTCCAGGCGAAACAAGAGATGATGTGGAAGAACTAAAAGCATTTTTACAAAAAATGCGATTTGATAGAGTGGGTGTGTTTACCTATTCACATGAAGAAGATACGAGTGCGCATGAGTTTGAAGATAATATTTCAGCAGAAGAAAAAGAAGAGCGTGCACAAGAAATAATGGATTGTCAACAAGAAATTTCATTAGAAAAAAATGAAGAAAAGATTGGCAAAACTTTAAAAGTAATTGTAGATAGAAAGGAGAGTGGCCGCTACCTTGGTCGTACCGAATTTGATAGTGTGGAAGTAGACAATGAAGTAATTATAAACACCACAAAGAAACTTACCATTGGTGATTTTGTAATGGTGAAAATAACAAAGGCTTTTGATTATGATATTGAGGGAGAACTAATTTGAAAATGAGAAAATATGCAGATGTGCAAATAGACAATTTGACGTCTAGTTCTTTTTTTGTGGTTTATTTTTTGTTGACCAGCTAATACCCCTGGTTGAACTTCAGTGGCGACGCTCCTTTCAACAGTATACCATTATTGTACATTATAGACCATGGTAGATTAAAGCGGAGATAGAAAAGAAGATTAACAATGGTTTTTTTCTTTGTGAATCTTTTTATACTTAGTGCCTTAGTGGTTTTAATAAAAAAAATATGAATTTTACTACCCATAAAATTTCTTATCGCCAAACAAACGCATTTTCCAAATTGGTTTTGGATTATGTAGATACTGCGCCTGTGTTGGATAATTTTTACAATTACAAACCCAATATAGAAGGCATTAAAAAAGCACTTGTAGATAGAAAAAACTTTCCTGTAAACAGAAAATTATTGGTAGATACATTGGACAACCAATATGCATCACTAAAAATATCTGGTAAGTTAAAAACCAATATTGAATTGCTTTCTAGCGAAGATACTTTTACAGTTTGTACGGCTCACCAGCCCAATATTTTTACAGGCCATTTATACTTTATTTATAAAATATTGCATGCCATAAAACTCTGCGAAGAACTAAAAGTAGCTATGCCTGAGAATAACTTCGTACCAGTGTATTACATGGGCAGTGAAGATGCAGACTTAGAGGAGTTGGGCGAAGTACACATAAAAGGCTATCAATACAAGTGGCAAACCACACAAACTGGTGCTGTAGGTAGAATGATCATTGATAAAAATTTTATACAAATAATAGATGGTATAGCTGGGCAATTGGCGGTAGAAAAAAATGGTACTGCCATTGTAGATATTGTAAGAAAAACGTATAAAGAAGGATTGACGATAGAACAAGCCACTTTTCATTTTGTGCATTATTTGTTTAACGAATATGGGTTGGTTGTTTTATTACCCGATGATAAAAATCTGAAAGCTGCATTTGCGCCAATCATTACAAAAGAATTAGAAGAACAGTTTTCTGAAAAGGCTGTAGCCCAAACGGTGGCTGCATTTCCGCATGAGTATAAAGTACAAGCAAGTGGCAGGGCTATAAATTTATTTTATTTAAAAAACAATAAACGAGAAAGAATAGAAGCCGATAAAAATGGTTTTTCCATTGCCAATACAGATATAAAATTTACAAAAGAAAACCTTTTTTTAGAATTGCTGCACCATGCAGAACGGTTTAGTCCAAATGTAATATTGCGACCTGTGTTTCAAGAAATGATATTGCCCAATGTGGCGTTTATCGGTGGCGGTGGAGAAATAGCGTATTGGCTAGAATTGAAAAATGTATTTGATGCTGTAGGTGCATTTTTTCCTGCTTTGGTTTTAAGAAATTCGTTTACAATAATAAATAAAAAAGTTTCTGATAATATGCAGGCCTTAGGCTTGCAACATGAAGATACCTTTAAACCTGAAAGACAATTAATAGAAGAAATGGTGAAAAAAGAGTCGGAACTTACGCTAGATTTAAAGGCAGAAAAAGAAGCTTTTAAAGCAGTGTATGAAAATATAAAAACGGCTGCGGGTAATATTGATAGTACGTTAAACTGTCATGTACATGCCTTGCGCACACAAGCTTTAAACAAGCTAGAAATTTTGGAAAAGAAAATGCTAAAGGCCGAAAAGAAAAAATTTGAAGCACAGCAAAGACAGTTACAGAAGTTAAAAATGGCTTTATATCCAAACAATAATTTGCAAGAGCGTGTGGAAAATGTGTTGGAATATGTAAGTGTGTATGGAAATGAATTATTAAATGATTTGTATAAAAATTCTACAGGTTTAGGGAATGAGTTTACAATTTTAACGGAAGGATAATGAAACCACTAAGCCACTAAGTAAAAAAGGTTCACTAAGATTCTTGCAAATAAATAAATAATTTTTTAAGTAAAACCCTTAGCGCACTTTGCCTTCTTAGCATCTTTGCGTGAAACCAAAAATATATGCCAAGAATACTCGCAATAGATTACGGAAAAAAACGCACAGGTATAGCTGTTACCGACCCTATGCAAATAATTGCTACAGGCCTTACTACAATAGATTCTCACGAGCTTATTCCTTTTTTAAAAAAATATGTAGAATCCGAAGCTGTAGAACTTATCATCATTGGCATGCCATTAAATTTAGATGATAGCGATACACATGGCACCGAGCCTGCAAAAAAAGCCATTGAGAGAATACAAAAAGCATTTCCTACAATGCCAATAAAAGAGGTGGATGAACGCTACACATCTAAAATGGCAAAAACGGCTATGATAGAAATGGGTATGAAGAAAAAAGACAGGCAGGTAAAGGGAAATGTAGATGTGATAGCGGCTACGATAATGCTGCAAGAGTATATGAGAGTTAGTTGATGTAAACTTTTTTTATAGTTTGTAATAATCTGTTTTATGTGCTATAAAAACCAGTTTTATCGCTCATGGATTCAGAATAAGCCAATACTTAACTGTTGGCATGTTCTCTATTTTATTTGTATATTCTTTACTTTCAAGTATTTTTGCAGAAATCCCAAACCAATAATTTAACCAATAAACAATATAACAATTTAACAATGATTCTCCCAATAGTAGCTTATGGCTCCCCAATTCTTAGAAAAGTAGCAGAAGATATTACTGCAGATTACGAAGGGCTAGACAAATTACTGGCTGATATGTGGGAAACCATGTACAACAGCAATGGCGTGGGTTTGGCAGCACCGCAAATAAATAAAGCTATACGCATATTTACGATGGATAGCATTCAAATTTTTGAAAACGATGAAGACGGAGATACTGATGGATATACGGATGCACCTGGTTTTAAAGGCACATTCATTAATCCGCATATTGTTGCCTTAGACGGAGCTTTGTGGCCTTACAATGAAGGTTGCCTTAGCATTCCTAAAATAAGGGAAGATATTATGCGAAACGAGTCGGTTACTTTACAATATATGGACGAAAATTTTTTGCCATATACAAAAACATTTACAGGTATAACAGCAAGGGTGATTTTGCACGAGTATGATCACTTAGAAGGTAAACTTTTTATTGATTATTTAAAACCTTTGAAGCGTACTTTGCTTAAACGCAAACTGGATGACATCACTAAAGGAAAAATTAAAGTTGATTACCGCATGGTTTTCCCAAAATAATTTTTTTAAGTTGTTAGCACATTCACTTTTAAATCATTTCTGCTATTTAAATAAAATGCCATATCATCGTTCATGGTAAATCCTTTTTCTAGAGAGTAAAGTGTTACTTTTAAGTTGTCTTCAACATCTTTTGTCTGAAACTTAAGAACAGTTTTACCGGGGTTATTTTTTACATTATCATCTATAAAATCTATAAACGCATGATCAATGTCTGATGGGGTAATGTCTATTTTTATTTCTTTTGTTAATGTTCTTTTTACTGTTTCTAACAAATGTAATTTGGTAATATTAAATTGATATACCTCGCTGTTGTATCTTGTTTTAAAAGCACCTTCTAGCATTACAATCGTTCCCTTATCTAAGTAGTTACTAAATTTTAAATAGTCTTCTCCAAAAAGCGCAAAGTCAGATTTACCACTAAAGTCTTCTATGTGCATAATGCCAAAAGGCTTACCCGTTTTGGTAACACGGTGTTGTCCATCAGTAACCAAACCTGCTAGCCTAAAAGTATAAGACGGCGGCGTAGTGTCTACCGCATTTTTTATATCATTAAAATCTGCCAGGCGGCTTATGCCATAATGCGTCATTTCAAATTTAAAATCGTCGAGCGGGTGCCCACTCATGTACATACCCGTTACGTCTTTTTCGAAATCTAATTTTTCTACCAACTGCCAAGGTGCACATGAAGCTAGTTTTGGCGGTACAATATCTGGCATTTGTAAATCGCCAAAGAGTGTATTGGCGCTACCTGCAGCTTGGCTTTGAAAAACAGAACCAAATTTTACAATTTTATCCAACGATGGTACATCACCAGGTGCACAGAAAAAATATTGTGCCCTATGCATGTCTTCAAAGCAATCAAACGCACCACTAAAAATTAAACTCTCCAACGTTTTTTTGCTTACTGCTCGTAGGTTTACCCTGCGTACCAAATCAAACACATCTTTAAATTTTCCACCCTTTGTTCTTTCCTCTACAATGTTTTCAATGGCATTTTCGCCCACGCCTTTCATGCCACTAAAACCAAATCGTATTTCACCTTGTTCATTCACAGTAAAACCATTGCTACTCTCATTAATATCTGGGCCATATACTTTTAAACCCATGCGCTTACACTCTTCCATAAAAAAAGTTATTTTTTCTATACTGCCTGCATGGTTAAGCACCGCAGCCATATATTGTGCTGGGTAATGCGCTTTTATATAACCAGTTTGGTAAGCAACAAATGCGTAACAAACTGAGTGAGATTTATTAAAAGCGTACTGTGCAAAGGCTTCCCAATCCGTCCATATTTTTTCTAAAATTTTTGCATCATGGCCTTTTGCTGTAGCACCTGCAATAAAATCACCTTTCATTTTATCCAAGGTTTTTCTATCTTTTTTACCCATGGCTTTTCGCAAAATATCTGCTT
>JAYSWO010000464.1:0-7720 GCA_043717975.1 Ferruginibacter sp.
GCCTGTACAAAAACTAAACAGCTACAATTTTATTAAAAACAATTTGTTTAAAATGATGAATGTAGATACCCTTACTGCCATACAAAATATGGGTATAGATTTGGAGCAAGATAGTTATCAATACATAACCAATGACGATTCTACCTTGAGCTTTGTAACTTTATTGCACATTAAAAACAGTGTGCAGTTTTTACAATTTATAAAAGCTTCGCACAGTGCAAAAAATAAAACAGAGCAAAAAAATGGCTTTCAATTTTTGCCCATTTCAGATAATACATACATAGGCTGGAACGAAACAGTGGCAGTAATTGTAAATACATCTTATCAGTTTAAAGAAAGTTATTACACACATAAATATAAAACAGATACTGCTGTATTAACAACAGCAGCTGTAGATAGTGCTGTGGCTAATGCGGCAGAAGCAGTAAAAGATGCAGTACAGGAAGCTGATGAGGCAAAAGTAAGTAAAGCCAAAGTTTATAAAGATGGTTATAAAGTGCCTAAAAAAGGCGCTGTAGGAAAAAAGAAACCTATAGCCAAAAAAGGAGCTGTAAAAAAGAAAGCTACACCAAAAAAGAAAGTGTATGATGAAGAGATGGCAGTAGTCGAAGAAGCTACTACTGCACCGTACTCTTACGAAGAAGACAGTCTAGAAAATAGAAAAAGAGATTTGTGGGATCAGCAGCAAGATATGCTAGCTAAGAAAAAACAAGTGGAAGAAGCTGAAAAAATAATGACAAGCACATTTACAGGCAATGTAGCAAGTATTGAAACTAGCATGGGATACAAAAAAATAATAGAGCCCGCTGCACATGTAAGCCTTTGGCTAAATAGCGATAATTTATTGAATCAATATCATAATTATTTTTCGAGAAACATGTACTCGATTATAAAATATGCAAAACCATCGTATACAAAAGATACTAGAGATGGTTTTAAAACATCGCTCAATGTATATTTTGAAAAAGATAGAATGCGCATGGAGCAAAAGAATTATTCTGAAAATGCAGAGATGCAGGCTTTGGGCAAAGGGGTTATGGATAGCAAGCAAAATGCATCGTTATTAAATGTAGTAAACCCTGGCAATATTGGTTATTTTTCTATGAGTATTAATACGGAAGCTATGCTCAACTACTATTATACTGCCATGAAAAAATATTTGAGTAATACCTCTTACATGAGCGAATACAGCGACTTGGTAAATGTGTATATCGATTTGGTACAAATAATGGTAGACGAAAAAGGCATTGCAGAGTTAAACCCTGGCAATTATTTATTTGTAATGCACGATATGAAAACAAAGATGATAGAATACACCGATTATGAATATGATAAAGAATATAATTCTAAAGAAGTAAAGAAAAAGAAAAAAGAGTTGTCGCCTAACTTCACATTTGTAATTGATACAAAAAGAGAAGATTTTATGCAAAAACTCGTAAAGCTTCCATTAAAGTACAGTGAGAAAAACAAATACAATTATAAAGAAAAAGGCGGTTATTATGAGCTCGCATTTGACAGTACAAAATACCCTGTAAGCAGTTTGTTTTTTATAGTAAAAGATGGTAAAGCATTGGTAACAACATCTAAAGAAGTAGTGAACAATACACTTACCAATAAAGGGTTTGCTATAGATGAAGACACTAAAAAATCTATTATGGACAACAACTACTCCATAAAAATAGACAGTAAGAAACTGTTTGACATATTGGGTACAGAGGCTAGTACAAAAACAAACAAAAAAATATGCGCTTACATGGCAGAAAACATGGGCGATATAAAAACAGAAAGTGGTTTTAAAGATGGTATGATACAAGGGACTACTACCATTAAAGTAAATGGCAAACATGCAAACAGTTTAGAATTTATTTTTAATACAATAGAGTATATGAATGATTTGTATGAAAATGATAAAATAGAAGAAGTAAAAAAGGAAGATTAATGAATAAAAAGAAATGGGCATTGGTTGTTTTATGTGGGTTGTTGATATTTGGCTACATAAAATTATTTTACAAAACATATAGCGAAACTGTAGTAGCAAAAACTGCCGATAGCATAATAGCCATAGATGTAAAAAGAATAACCAATACCATTATTTGGCAATACATAACCACGCCAAGCCTGTGGAAAATAAGTAGCAGCGCTACTAAAACAGATATGGTGAGCTGGAAAGACATGGTAGAAATACCTGACTACGCATTGGCTTTTCATGCAAGTGGACAGCCTGTAAATGCTTGGTATTGCCAACTACAAATA
Organism: Ferruginibacter sp.; assembly: GCA_043717975.1. Lineage (GTDB taxonomy): Bacteria > Bacteroidota > Bacteroidia > Chitinophagales > Chitinophagaceae > Ferruginibacter. The sequence goes on from JAYSWO010000464.1 coordinate 2,254, forward strand.
AAAGATGAAATCGTTTTTGCTACAGGAATACAACAGCAGCATTTTGAAAAAATAGATAGCAATGTATATGTAAGCAAAGAAGCAGGCATACAATTTTATAGAAATGGCAACAACTTATTATTCACATCATCATCAGTTGAAAATAATAATCTTGTTAAAGTAGCCAAAGAGTTGTTTATACAAAAAAGTTATATAGCCAAAAGCACTTTGGCAAAAGTGATTGATGCAAAAAGCCATGTAGCCCTAAAACTACATGCAAATAATTTTTTAGAAGAAGATGCCATTCTTACCGCAAATTTTGATGCAAATAAAATTATTATAGAGGGAAATATCATTCAAAAAAAAGAATTTGCTTTTACTGAAAATAAATTTCAATATAACAGCACATCATTGCTGGCATTGGGTTTTACACAACCTAGTGCCAATGTGTTTGCTTTGTTAAACAATAGTAGCAAGGCTACTATTTCTAAAGCCATTAATGTAAACTTTGATTCGCTTATGCTGCAAAGCAACAAATGGTATAGCTTAGATGTAGCAGGCATACAATCTCGTGCAGACTCCGCCATTACATACAGCTACGACGATAATTTTAATAAAGTAGAAAAAGTAGTAGTAAATAATGTAGATGAGCCGTCTTTTAATTTTACTATTTATGGAGATAGTGTTTCTAATATTTACAACCATTGGATGCTGAATAACAAATTGGAGAAAACAAATGCAGGGTATTTATTTACACCAATGCCATTTGTAAAATCGTATTGTACTATTGAAAATGTGAATACGTTACAACTTAAAGCCAACAATTATGTAGCAACAGACATGAATAAAAATGTAAATGCTATTTTTTTTATGAATAGCTTATTATCAAAAATACCAGCATCATTATTAAAATATGCGCCAACGGATGTAGCTAAAGCAATGGCTAGTTTTGAAATAATTGAAGTAGTGGCAAGAAAGAATGAACAAGGAGCATTTCTAAAAGCCATCATTACAAAAAAGAAAAATGATAAGCCAATATGGGAGTTTTGATGGACAAATGAATACAAAAAACTTTTTTGGAATAAGATGTTAAAAATTAGAGGTATTACAATGGGCAACAAATAATTATCGCCCATTGTATATATGATAAAATAAATTTAACCCTTTTGTCCTATTTGATTGATTTCATCCTCAAATGCTAGATCTTTAGGATCAGGGCCGTATTCATTAGCCCCCATTTGCCCCGGTGTAAGAGCTAAAATTAAATTATAAATAGGTATGAGCAAATACCATCCACTCTTACCTACATCATGCATTCTCCTTACTCCTGCAGCTATTAATGGAATAATAATTCCTAAGTAAAAAATAATCAATAAAAATGATATAGGGGGCACATAAAGTGCCAGAAATCCAAGAACGAATATTATAATAACACAAAACAAATAGAAATACCAATACTCACTTCTTCTCGAGCTACCATTAAAATCTATGTACCTTTTTAAAGCCATTAGAAACCATTTCATAATTTTTTAAATCTATGGTTGATGATGTTGTTAGGTTGTTAATAGATTGCTAATATACAAGAATTATGAACTCTTGTCAACATATTTGTACCCACACTATTTATAATATTAACTAAAATTATTTTATTTGATTTTACACTGACATTCCCTTTGTATTTTTGCATATAAAACTTTGCACCATGGGAGAAACTGAACGTAGCCATAGAAACGAATACAAACAACCAAAACGAAGCCGATTTTTATTGGGCTCCACCGACAATGCACTAGTAGCATTGTTTGCCATAAACGTAATATTTTTTCTTGTACTTATGACTATAAAAGTAGGCATGCTTGTAGGAGATAAAACAGCGGCAGAATTTTACGTACGGATAATGAGCTGGGTAGAACTACCATTTAGCCTAACCAAACTTTCTGAGCGGCCATGGACGATTTTTAGTTACATGTTTTCTGAAATAGATACTGGCATTATAAGAGGCATTAGCAATATGATTTGGCTGTGGGCATTTGGGTATATTTTACAACAAATGGCTGGCAACGATAAAATTATTCCTGTATATATTTATGGTGGATTAATGGGCGCATTGTTTTTTATTGTTGCACATTATGTACTTCCTACACTTACAGAGGCTAAGGGCAGTGCTGGTTTACTTGGTGCCAATGCAGGGGTAATGGCTGTAGCCATGGCTACCACAGCACTCTCGCCTGAATATAGATTTTTTACCCAAATACGAAATGGTATTCCTATTTGGGTGCTAATGGGTGTATATATTTTAATAGATTTTGCTGGAGTAGCAAATGCAGGTGCAGCCTATAGTTTATCGCACTTAGGTGGCGCTTTAGCAGGCTTTTTATTTGTGGTATTTTTACGAAAAGGAAAAGATGGCTCTATATGGATGAACAAATTTTACAAATATGTAATGCATCTTTTTGACCCAAAGGAAAAGAAAAATGATGATTCAAAAGAAGATGTGTTTTATAATACAGGAAACAGAAAACCTTTTACCAAAACTAGCAATGTAACCCAAAAAAGAGTAGACGAAATTTTAGATAAGATTAATCAAAAGGGATATCATTTTCTTACAGATGAAGAAAAAGCCTTCTTAAAAAAGGCTTCAGAAGATGAAGCCTTGTAAAATAAATAGTCACGAACGCACAAATACGTTTTATGTGCCCGTGGCTATTTTTTATGTAGCTTTTTTACTATTGTCATTTAATTTATACCGTTTTTTCTAAATACAATACCAGAATCTCTTACATATAAAATCATTTGCCACAATAATATTTGCGGCAAATGATTTTATATAGTGTGCATCCTTTTACTTCTGTGTATAGTTTGCTCTGCCAGACTTTTTATCGGCTCTTCTTCCTAAAATATAACCCCCTGCAGCGCCTACAACTCCACCAATAATGGCTCCTTTACCTTTGTTTTTAGATATAACCGCACCAGCCACTGCACCACCTACACCACCTATGGTTGCTCCTTTAGCAGCATCACTCCATCCTTTTTTCTTTTTTACTTCGGGTGTTGTGGCTACTTCACCTCCATTATTTCCACTGCCCGATGATGTACCTGTACCTGCACTTGGCTCATTATATACTTGATCATTGCCTTGTTGTACTGGTGCTTGTTTGGTAAGATTGTTTGTACGCCTTCTAGTGGATTGCTTTTTTTGTGGTGCATTTACGTATTTAATTACAGTAATTACTTTTGGTTTTGTATTATCTTGATTGGCCTCAGGTGCTATCAATTCTCCACTAGCGGCTTTATCTGTAGCAGCATTCGATAATCTTAGTGCAGCTGTATCTGTAAATACAATTCTCTTTTGAGCATCCAAGTTGGTCTTTTTCTCTGAATTACAAGCTGTAAGAAATATTACAGCAGTTGTAAGTGTAAACATCATTTGTTTCATAATATAAAGTGTTGGTTATATAAAGTTGATATACGACATCTATGAGAAAATAGTGCCAACATTTTTTTCTTAAAATCTATTATGAAATTTTTATGTTAAAGATTTTAACTATGTTTTATCTTTATGGCATGGCAGGAAGTTTTTTTAGAAGATTTACCAAACGTTTTTTTGTGTTTTGCAATGTTGCTGTAGCCGTAGTTTTTTTACTAGGCTGTTATTCTGCATGGTTCAATCCCACTCAGTTTTGGTTTATCGGCTTTTTTACTTTGGCATCGTTGTATTTGCTACTTACATTAATTGTATGTATGCTTTTTTGGCTTTTTGCAAAAAGAAAATTAATGTTCATCAGCATCATTGCCATTGCCCTAGCATGGAAACCCATTGGGCATATCGTACGATTAAAGCCTAACAAAGATTTTGTAGTAGCAAAACAGGTAAAAGATATACGAATAATGACTTGGAACATAGAACACTTTGATATATTGGAACACAAAACACATCCTGAAAAAAAAATAGAAATGCTTGCCATCATCAATAAATATGAGCCAGATATAGCGTGCTTTCAAGAAATGGTGGGAGGAAATAAAGATTCTACCGCCATTAATTATGTACCAACCATTGCTAAGCAAATACATTTTGAAAACTACTATTATGCCTATAATGAATTAGATGATTTTGATGGCAAGCATCATTTTGGAATAATCACTTTCAGTAGATATCCAATTATACATAAACAAATGGTAAATGTTGGTCCCCGTAATTATAATAACGCATATCAATACATAGATATTTTAAAACAAACAGACACTTTTAGGGTATTTAATTTTCATTTACAATCATTAAAATTTACTCTAGATAATTTACGATTTATTGAAGAAGCAGAAACAAAAACAGAAATAGATATTGAACAATCGAAAAATATTATTTCAAAATTTAAAACTGGTTTTATAAAAAGAAAAGACCAAAGCGAAAATGTGCAAAAAGCCATTAACCAAAGCCCATACCCAGTAATAGTATGTGGCGATTTTAATGATGTACCCAATAGTTATGCATATTGTACCATTGGCAAAGGACTAAAAAATGCTTTTGCAGAAAAAGGTTTTGGTATTGGTAGAACATTCTCTGGTATATCTCCAACACTTCGCATAGATAATATTTTTGTAGATAAACGTTTTAATGTGGACCAATATACTTGTATTAACAAAAAGTTAAGTGATCATTTTCCGGTGATTACGGATATAAAGTTGGGGAATTGAAAAATTGTTTAATTGTTACATGATTAAATTGTTGTTGTCCTTTTTACTTATTCTAACTTTGTGAAGTAAACCGTAGTATTTTTTTTGCCCTACAAATCTTCTTCATTATTGCTCGTTAATTCTATTTCTTAAAATATATTTGCACTTATGGCATTAGAAATTTACAATACGCTTACAAGAAAAAAAGAATTGTTTACCCCGCTGGAGCCTGGTTATGTAGGTATGTATGTATGCGGGCCTACTGTATATAGTGATGTACATTTGGGCAATTGCCGTACTTTTATTTCTTTTGATGTAATATATAGATACCTAAAATACTTGGGCTACAAAGTGCGTTATGTACGCAACATTACCGATGCTGGGCATTTGGAGGGCGATAGGGATGAAGGAGATGATAAATTTAGCAGAATGGCTAGGCGTGAAAAGCTTGAGCCAATGGAGATTGTACAACGCTATACATTGGGTTTTAGAGAAGTAATGCAAGTGCTTAATACTCTACCGCCTACTATAGAGCCCACTGCCACAGGGCATATAAGCGAACAAATACAAATGACGCAAGAAATTATGTCCAACGGATATGCCTATGAAAAAGATGGCACTATTTATTTTGATGTAGAAAAATATGATAAAGAAAAATCGTACGGCATATTAACCAATAGAAAATTAGAAGATTTGTTAGAAGGTACTAGAGATCTGGATGGACAAAATGAAAAACGTGGGCGATTGGATTTTGCCCTTTGGATAAAAGCCAAGCCAGAACATTTAATGCAATGGCCAAGCCCTTGGGGTATGGGTTTCC
>JAYSWO010000465.1:0-7702 GCA_043717975.1 Ferruginibacter sp.
GCAGGCGCACCCGTGAGTAACATGACGAGTGCATATGGCGGTATACGCTGGGGTACAGGCATAAACAGGCAGTTTCAATATGAAAAGTCGCAAAGTAGAATAGGGGCTACACGTTGGCAAAGACCTGATTTGTATATAAAAAATTCACCATTATTTGCTGTAGATAAAATAAAAACACCATTATTACTGATGCACAACGATGCAGATGGGTCAGTGCCCTGGTATCAGGGTATAGAAATGTTTACGGCTATGCGTAGGCTTGATAAACCTGTATGGATGCTGCAATACAATGGAGAAGACCATAACCTTGTAGAAAGAAAAAATAGAAAAGATTTATCTATTCGCTTAGCACAGTTTTTTGACTATTGGTTAAAAGATGCAAAACCTGCAGATTGGATTAAGAAGGGATTGCCAGCTACACAAAAGGGAATTAATTGGGGATTGGATGTGACAGAGTAAATTTTAAATTTTTCATAACATTTTTATTGTGCAAGATGTTTAATCTTCGTTAAAATCTTATTTATGAAAAAATACAAATTATTTATATCATTTTTTTTAATGTTATCTTTCATTGCTTGTAAAAAACAAGGAGGCGAGCCTGAACCAAATTTTGCAAATGCAAATCTCATTTTTAAATTTAAGTTTGATCCTACTCAAGCACGTTTGAATAATATTGGCGGCGTATCTACCATACCTATAGGCAATGCTGCACAAAACCCAACCATGAATAAAATGAGTGCGCACTATCTAGAGCTTACACCTACTGCATTTACGGCTCTTGGCAGCGGAGCGGTATTGTATAGAGCTGCAGAAACTACCGTAGGAGGTAATAGTGCAATAGATTTTAGCAAAGCCACACTTGTAGGCAATAACGAAACATTTCTTTCTATACCGATTAAAAACGTTGCAATTGGAACATATGAATACCTGCGTATATCTTTAGCGTATCAAAATCTAGATGTTAGTTTTCATTTAGATACCATCATAAATGCGACAACTATTTCGCAAGATTTTCCAGCTACCATTGCTAGTTTTATCGGTTTTAATACTTACATAAATGGCTTTACCATAAAAAATCAAACCATACCTGTTAATGCTAACAAGCTGCAAGGTTTTTGGGGTGTTGAAACAAGCGGCACTATTTTGGGCTTTCCTTTTAATAATACTACAACTGGTCAAGCACCTGCTAATGCTACTACTGTTGTAAATCCGATTTTTGCTACATCACCAGTACCACAAGGTTCTTGCTTGGTAACAGGGGCATTTGCAGGAGGTAATAAATTAAAAATTACTGGCGCCGAAACAAATGATATTATTGTTGTCGTTTCCTTGTCTACCAACAAAAGTTTTGAATGGACAGATACAGATGCTGATGGAAAGTGGGATGCTACAAAGGGAGAGCCTGTTGTAGATATGGGCTTGAGAGGTATGATTCCAACAATACTATAGTATCTTTATATCTTAATTTTTTAAAATGCCTTTTAAAACACTAAGCCAAAAATACTTAAACAAGCATGTTTATTTTACTGCAAGAAAAGACATCTACGAAACGGATACGGGCAAAATAGTCGATCCTTATTTTGTAGTAGAAATGCCCGATTGTGTTGTAGCAATGGCCATTACAACTGAAGGAGAAATTATTTTTATAGAACAGTATCGCCATCCTATAGGCCAACTTTCTGTGGAATTGCCTGGCGGTTTTATTGATGATAATGAACAAAAAGAAAAGGCGGTTGCTAGAGAGCTTTTGGAAGAAACAGGTTACAGTTTTAATGAGATTGTTTATTTAGGCAAAACCTATTCTAACCCTGGGGTGCTCACAAATGCTACGTATTTGTTTTTAGCAAAAGGGGGTATAAAAACGACACAGCAATCTTTAGATGATAATGAAGAAATAAAAATCTTGCTAAAATCCGTTGATGAAGTGAAACAAATGATTGACAGGAATGAGATTAAACAAAGTATGCATGAGCTGTGTTTGTATAAAGGGTTTAAATATTTAGAAAAGTAATTAAAATAAGAAAATAAGAATGTTTAAGTTGTACAATTTATACTCTCTCTTGTTAGGAATATTTTTGTCTATGCTTTTTGTACAAATCTATTTGTATTTCAAATTAAGTTTTTTTGATTTTTATGCAACAATCTTTTATTGCCTAGTTATATTTCTAACACTGGCATTAATTACAGTAAGCTACTATAAAGGGAAGTCTTTTTTTGTGCGTACTGGTTTTTGTATTGTAATAATATTCTTTGCAATACCATATTACTTTAAATATATTTCAAATCATTATTTTAACCAAGCTATTATAGAATCCGAAATTTTAGTTAAGGACTTATATGAATATAAAAAAAATCATCAAAAATATCCTGATGAATTGGCGGATATTTACAAAGCTAAAGATATACCTTTCTATAATATTGGAGCTATTTCTTACGATTTTGGGTATTTAAAAAAAGACTCAATTTTTAAATTGTATTTCAAATCTTTTGAAGGGAGAATGTACTATAGAACTAGCATTTATAATGAATGGAATATCGATGATTAATATTTTTCGATTTATTAGTGGATTTTTATAATGTATACATCTCCGCTATCACAAAAAAACTTCCACAAATCATAACCACATCTTTTACAGATGTATTGGCTTTTGCTGCTGCAATAGCATCGTTTACATTATCAAAATTACTTCCTACTAGCCCAGCCAATGCAGCTTTTTCTGATAAATCTTCAACTGGCAGTGCTCTGGGGATATGTGCATTGGTAAAATAGTAAGAAGCATCTTTTGGGAATAGCGACAATACTTCTGCTACATCTTTATCTTTTACAAAGCCAAGCACAAAATGTATATGGGCATTATGGTATGTAGTTTTTAATTGAAAAAGCACTTGTGCAATACCATCTTTATTATGCGCCACATCAGCAATTATAGTTGGGTTTTGTTGTAAGATATCCCAACGGCCACGCAAGCCCGTTATTTCTTTTACTTGTAATAAACCATTTTGCAAGGCAATTTCTGAAATGTTAATCCCAATATTGTTTAATTGCTCCACAGATTCTAATACGGTACAAATATTTTTAGCTTGGTACAATCCTGTTAGCCCAATTTTAAATATTTTATTTTTGCAAGTCATTATTTCGTGAATGGTGCATTCTAAAATATTTTCTGCGGTGTTGATAAATTGTGTTACAAATAAGTCCTCAGCCAAAAATATTTCTGCATTTTTTTTATTGGCAGTATCAATAAATATTTGTTTGGTTTCTGGCAATGTTTCTCCAATAACTACGGGTACATTTTCTTTAATAATACCTGCTTTTTGTGTAGCTATTTCTGCTAACGTATTTCCTAAAATATGTTGATGATCATAGCCAATATTTGTAATAATAGATAGGATGGGGGTAATGATATTTGTACTATCCAATAAACCACCGAGTCCAGTTTCTATTACAGCAATATCACATTGCTCGGCAGCAAAATAATCAAATGCCATGGCAACAGTGAGTTCAAAAAAAGAGGGGCTTATTTCATCAGATTTTTGCTTTGTGCGAGCTACAAATTCTACCACAGCCTCTTCTTTTATCATTTGGCCATTTACTCTTATTCGCTCCCTAAAATCTTTTATATGTGGCGATGTATAAAGCCCCGTTTTATACCCAGCACTTTGTAATATGGCTGCCAGCATGTGAGATGTACTGCCTTTACCATTTGTACCGGCAATATGTATTGTTTTAAAATTATTTTGAGGGTTGCCAATGCTATTGCATAAAGCAATGGTATTATGTAAATCTTCTTTATAAGCAGCACTACCAATGCGGCTAAACATAGGCAGTTGGGCATATAGGTAGTCAATGGTTTGTTGGTAGGTCATGTGGGTGTTAGAGTAGATTTATTCACCTACTAGTTTTTCTATGTCAGTTTTTAAAATTGGCAGGTATTTTATTACTATTCCCCATATGATTTCGTCAGAAACAGTATCGTATCCATGAATAATTCTATTCCTCACATCTACAATTTTTCTTGAATTTGATATAATGATAGAATCATCTTTTTTTAGAACTCTATTCATGGCTTCGCCAATAATTTCTATGTTTCGTCCAACAGCTCTTTTTGTGCGAATATCATTTTGGTAAGCAGTAAAATCTTTTGTAGTACCGAAAAAGAAACTTTCTATTTCCATATGGGCATTTAGAATATCGTACAGCCAAGTTTTTATATCATTATCCATAAACCAATTCTCTTTGTTTGTAAATGGAGTCTTTTAAATATGGGTTTTTAATGGCTTTATCCTCTAATAAATCTATAGGTCTTTTTAAAATATTTTGCAGTGAAAATTTAAAATCAAAATAGTTGTCTACATAATCTTCTACAGCAATTGTAGAAAAATCTACAATAAAATCTATATCACTTTCAACATTAAATTTATTTGTAAGTATTGAACCAAATACATACAAACTTTTAACCTTGTACATTTTGCAAAGATTATAAATGTCTTTTGAGTGTGTTGAAAGTTCGTTCATCTTTTCAAATGTATAAATATTTCTTTACTTCACATTAAAATTGAACTGCACCGTCACTACACCATCTTCATCTTGCTTATCGAAAGGCATACTTGTTAAATATCCTCGTATTGCATTAGCATATCTTGGATCAGTAGTTGTACTGCCTGCGGCAAATCTAACAAAAGTGCCAACACCAGCTGGAGAAACCTTTACAACTGCATTTATTACAGCTTTTTCTAAATCACCTGTAAAATTATAAGAACGATAAATAAGTTTTCTATTTCCACTTATTACCCTTGGTCCTCCCACAGTACCCCCACCTGGTTTATTGCCATAAGTATCTTTATTGCCATTTGGTGAGCCAGCATCTCCAGTGCCACCAGGTTTATTGCCATGCATCGTATAGCCATTATCTGTTGTAGCATTATTTCCCCCACCTTTTCCAGGACCATTATAAACAACTTTTGGTACACGAGGCTTTGGTGTGGGCGTAACCACAGGGGCAGGTGTTGTTGGTTTTGTTATAGGCTTAGTTATTGGAGTAGGTGCTACTACTTTTGTAGGGGTTGGTTTTTTTACTGTTTTTACAACAGGTGCAGCTTCTTCAGGAGCATTATCATCTGGAGTTACATTTTCTTCTGCTACAGGTTCGTTAGCCGCTACAGGCTGAGCTTCAGGAGGAGTAGGTGCCATTTCTGGCTCAGGTGAGCGCTCGCCTTTTATGAGCGGCTGCACATCGCCAAAGCCTTCATCATCATTCCCAAGGTTTATTTCCATTTCATTTTGTACAATGGGTGGGGCGGCAGGCCTTGTTGTCCAGCTTATAAAAATAAATGCAATTAACAATACACTGCAAATTACTGCTGTGTATATAAATGCTTTACGATGCCTTTCCTTATCAAATTGAGTTGCCATGGTATAAAGTTAAAATTCTCTTTTGATATAGATGCAAAAAATATCAATCTACATAGGGCTTTATGCTATTTTAACATTTTACATAAGTAAAAATGAATGGCTACAAATGAAAAAATCCTTTTAAATTTGAAGCAATTAATATTAACTTTGAAATTTAATAAAATTATAAATGACTATGCAAAAATGTCTACTTTTTTTCATTTTTTTCGTTTCAATTACACAAACAAAGGCACAAAGTGTAAAATTACAAAGCGGTATTGAATATCGTTATATTAAAAAAGGTGCAGGTACTCAAACTGCTAAGGTCGGCGATTTTATGAGTATGATTATAAAAAGTAGTTGTAGTGGCCAAGTGCTTTTTGACTCAAAAAAGTTTAACAAGGGAATGAATACGCCAGTTAATTTTCCTATTGAAAAAATAAAATATAATGGAGATGTTACCGAAGTGCTGAGATTACTGCATGAAGGAGATAGTGTAGTAGTGCGCATACAACAAGATTCATTTTATAGAGTACCACAAGCACAAAGAAAGGGAGTAGTTGTTGGAGAGCCTGTAATTTATACTATTGGCGTGTATTCTATTAAAACCGCTGCACAAATTAAAAAAATACAAGATGATTATAAAAAATCGATGGAGGTTTTTACAAAGCAGCAAGCTGCATTTAAAAAACAACAGCAAGAACAATTGCTACAACAAAAAAAGCAAGCGGTTTTAGATAAAAACCAAGATCAAGAAATACTTACCTATTTTGCAAAGAACAATATTAAGAACACCAAAAAATTACCATCGGGTGTATATGTAGTTATAGATATTGCAGGTACTGGAGAAATAATAAAACCTGGTTTTGAAGTTACGATGAACTATGAAAACTTATCTCTTAACGGAACCAAGTTTGATAGCAATTTGGATACAACTTTTCATCATGTGAGCCCTATGAAGGTAAATATTGGTCAAGGTAAATTAGTGGCAGGCTGGGATGAAGGTATGCAACAGTTTAAAAAAGGCGGAAAAGGAAAAATATTTATACCAAGTAAATATGGTTTTGGAAGCAATAAATTTGGTATTTGGCCAAATGATACGATACCCGCAAACACTATTATAAGGGTTGATATTGAAGTGTTAGATGTAGTAGATTTAGCAGTTGTTGCAAAGCAATTGGCAGAAAAACAAGATGCTGAAATACAGGGGTACTTAAAAGTAAATAACTTGAATGGTATTAAAACAAATTCAGGTTTGTATTATGTAATTACGAGCGAGGGTACTGGTAATTCTCCTACGGTAGGAGATGAAGTAAGCATGAATTATACAGGTATGTTTTTAGATGGCAATAAATTTGATAGCAACTTGGATAGCAGCTTCGGTCATGTAACGCCTTTAAAATTTCCTTTAGGTCAAGGGCGTGTAATTAGAGGTTGGGATGAAGGTATCATGTTGTTAAAAAAAGGCACGAAGGCAAAATTTGTTTTGCCGAGCGCTATTGGATATGGCATAATTGGGTCTGGTAAAATACCTGCAAATACGATATTGCAATTTGATGTGGAGCTATTAGATTTTAAAAAACCTGAACCCCCTAAAAGCCCTGAGCCAGCTAAGAAACCAGTAACACTCAAAAAATAATAATTGAAAATATATAAAAGATTAATGCTGATTAATAAAAAATATTAGCATTTATCTTTTTTTTATTCGTCTAATCTGTTCAATCAGTGTCCTTCGTGTTCCAACAATAATCATCTCCTACCAAATAACAAACTACCAATCCTTACCATATTACTACCACAGCTTATTGCCAATTTGTAATCATCACTCATGCCCATACTAAGTGTGGTAAGAGCAATATTTTTTTGAGTTGAAAATGAAGTGTATATCTTTTGCAAATGGTCAAATTCTCTTTTTACTTTTTCTTTATCATCTGTAAAAGTAGCCATTCCCATTAAGCCAGTAATGTGTACATTTTTATAAAGATCAATATCAAAAGCCAATAACTCTGCTTCATCAAAACCAAATTTTGTGTCTTCTTCTGCAATGTGTACTTGTAATAAAACATTTATGCTTCGATTGTTTTTTGCAGCTTGCTTATCTATTTCTTTCAGCAGTTTTTCACTATCCACACTATGTATAAGATGCACAAATGTCGCTATGTATTTTACTTTGTTGCTTTGCAAATGCCCAATAAAATGCCAATGTATATCAGTAGGTAATTGGGCTTGTTTTTCTACCAATTCTTGTACATAGTTCTCGCCAAAATCTCTTTGCCCAAGCGCATACATGTTAGCTATATCGCTTGCTGG
>JAYSWO010000466.1:0-7698 GCA_043717975.1 Ferruginibacter sp.
GGGTGGTGGCCCTGGTATAATGGAAGCAGCCAATAGAGGTGCAAAAGATGTAGGCGGTAGGAGTGTGGGTTGTAATATTGTACTCCCACATGAGCAGCACCACAACCCTTATTTAGATAAATGGGTAAACATAAAATACTTTTTTGTACGCAAAACCTTACTTATAAAATATTCTTACGCATTTGTGGTAATGCCTGGTGGCTTTGGTACATTAGATGAATATTTTGAGGCACTCACACTCATTCAAACAAAATCAATTAGCCAATTTCCTATTATCATTTTTGATAAAGATTTTCATCAAAAAGTTGTAGAGCATATTGAGCTTATGAAAAGCAAAGCTACTATCTCACCTGAAGATTTAAACCTTTGTTTGTTTACAGACTCTGTAGAAGAAGCCGTGGCTTATCTTAGAGAAAATGCCATTGGTAGGTTTGGTTTAAAGCCAGAGGTTATTAAGAAAGATTGGTGGTTGTTTGAAAAATAAGTATTTTTTTATTCGTGTTTATTCGTGTTAATTCGTGGCAAATAATCACATCCCACAATAATAATCGTACCCCTTCTCATACCAATAATCTCTTGGCTTTTCATTATCAAAAAATAATATGCCTAAGCGTTTAAGATGTTTTACGCCATATTTTACAGGTATTATTAATCTTAATGGAAAACCTTGGTTCATCGGTAGTGGTTTACCATTCATTTCATAACAGAGTATGGTTTGCGATTGTAGCATACTTGGCATATCTATGCCTACATAGTATTTACCATCGGGAGTTTCCATGCCTACATATTTCATGGCACTTTGCTCAGTGAGACCATATTTGTATACAAAATCTCTAAAGCGTACACCGCCCCAATGTGTTATTTGATTCCAACCTTCTATACACTTAAAGTCAAAAATAATTTCTGATTTTGGCAGTGATTTTATTTCGGCTAAGCTAATGTATAAAGTATCGCCTGGTTTTCTTACCAATTGTAATTTCCAATTGGCAGTATCGGCATTGTTTTTTAAACCAACATCTCCATTTACCCGTACCCTAGGTGCAGCATATTTTTTGGCATATGTTGCAGAAAGGTGGTTTTTGCTAAAAAGAAAATTGGAGAATAGCCATTCGTTTGCGCTAAGCCCTTTGCGAAGTGGTTGTAGTGCCCCATCTACTTTTGGTTGTTTTTGCAACCAGTACCAAGCAAGAAGGCAAGCAGCTATAAATAAAATGAAAAACAAAACAGCCATTGCTGTTTTTCTTTTTACAAATTTTTCATCAACAATTTGTACTTCATTATTCATTGGTTACCTCCTCTTTTTTTACTACAATTTCCTGTTTATCTTTTACTACTTCAAAGCCAGTAAGCATTCCTCTAAAATTGTTCCAGCCGGCTAATATTACTTGCAACACATGCACCAAAAAAAATAGTACAAAAAGTATGGTAATGATAAAATGCTCTATTCGTGCCCACTCGTAGCCGCCAAGTATGTAGCATAGCCAATATAACTGTGCAGGCTTGTATATGGCTAAGCCAGTAATGATAATAAGAAAGCCAAGTACAATTATACCAGTGTATGCTATGCGTTGTGCAGCATTGTATTTTTTTTGGGGTGGCAACCCTTTTTTAATATGCAAGTCGTGCAAAATAACCAACCATGCTTCTTTTAATGAATGTTTATTAGGGAAAATTAATTTGTACTCTTTAGAAAAAAGCAAATAGAAAAAGTACACAATGTTATTTATGGTGAAAAACCACATAAAGAAAAAATGCAAGTTCATGCCCTCCGCTAGGCGAAAAGGAATATTGAGGGTTTTGTTAAAACTATCTGGAAAAAATTTGAGTAAAGTTTTATCGCCAAAACCAATTTTATACACATCATTAGCCCAATAAATTAAAATACCACTCCATATCATAATTGTAAGGAGTGGAAAATTTATCCAATGCAACCATCGTATGGCTAGCGGGTGTTTGTGTATTATTTTTTTCAAGGCATTTATTTGTTCAAAAATAAGTTAATTTTTAGGTTACCTTTTCAAGAATTCAAAGCTTATACTTTCAAACCTCTAGTTTTTTTGCCGAGAAGGCGGTAAGGCGTTTTATTATAAAAAAGGCTGGGAGGAAAATGCTGCGCATTTTAATTAAAGCCCAATACCTTTTCTAAACCAAAACAAATAAACACTGCAACCGCTAAACAAACCTGCAACCCGCAACCCACAAACCCGCAACCTTCCTATTTTTTTACAAATTTAAGCGAAGCTGAGTTCATACAATACCTCAAACCTGTAGGTTTTGGTCCATCTTCAAATACATGGCCAAGGTGCGCACCACAATTGCTACATCTTACTTCTGTACGGGTACTACCTAAGGAGTTGTCTATTTTTTCTTCTACATTTTTTGCAATAATGGGCTGCCAAAAACTTGGCCAACCTGTACCACTATCAAATTTGGAAGCACTGCTAAAAAGTGATTGATTGCAACATACACAATAATAGGTACCTGCTTCATGATTGTTCCATGTTGCGCCGGTGTATGGGCGTTCCGTTCCTTCATGCCTTGTTACATCATACTGTATAGGGGTAAGCAATTTTTTCCATTCGGCATCTGTTTTTACCACAGCATATTTACTTGGTTTTGTATTTTTTGTTTTTTGAGCATTGCATCCTAAAGTTGTAGAAATAATTACGATGGCTATTAATAAATTCTTCATTATTCTTTATATTTTGTATTAATTTACGGTTTAAAACCTCAAAAAGTTTTTTATCGTATTTTTCTTTAACATATCATTTTTTATACAACAATTTATAGCAATGGGCATTCTAAAACAAATAGGGCAATATTTATACATCGTAAAAAAAGATCCAAACGATACATCTACTCAATGGATGAAATACATGCATGGCATCAATCGTTTATCGATATTACTTTTTCTTTTTGCTATGATAGTAGTAGCCATAAAATTATTGCGTAGTTAATTTTTTATAAACCCAACAATTTTTTCAGCCGCATTGGCAGATGCATGCCCACCTTTTGCCAATAAGCTAAACAAACTTTCATAATCTTCTTTTAACTGACATGTTTTTTCATTTTCAGTTAATAATACTTTCAATTCGGCTACAATGTTTTTTTCATTTAGTTCATTTTGTATCAATTCTTTTACTACTTCTCTATCCATTATTAAATTTACCAAGCCTATAAATTTTATTTTTATTAAGCGCTTGGCTATTTCATAAGATATTTTTCCACCTTTGTAACAAATTACTTCTGGTACGGCAAACAATGCAGTTTCTAAAGTAGCCGTACCGCTAGTAACCAATGCTGCTTTTGCTTTTGATAGCAATGCATATGTTTCGTTAGATACCGACCCTACATTGTTGTAAGGTTTTAAAATATCTTCATAAAATTCATTTGGTAGGCCTGGTGCTTTTGCCACTACAAATTTGTAATCAGTAAAATGTTTTGCTACCGAAAGCATGATGGGTAGTTTTACTAATATTTCTTGCTTACGGCTACCGGGTAATAAAGCAACAATATTTTCTTTTTGAATAGAGGGATGTTGGCTTTTAAAATTGGTAATTACTTCTGCTAATGGATGACCTACATAATCAACCTCGTAATGATATTTTTTGTAAAATTCTTTTTCAAAAGGAAGTATCACTAGCATCTTGTCCACATCTCTTTTTATGGCATGTACACGATTTTCTTTCCATGCCCATATTTGTGGAGAAATATAATATACAATTTTAATATTTTTTTTGTGTGCCCATTTGGCTATACGCATATTAAATCCTGGGTAGTCCACCAATACTAGCACATCTGGCTTAAAACTTTCAATATCTTTTTTACAAAAAGCAATATTTTTAAAAATAGTTGGCAGATTTTTAATTACTTCTGTAAAACCCATAAAGGCCAAATCTCTGTAATGTTTTACAAGGGTAGCTCCCGCATCTTGCATTTTATCGCCACCCCAACAGCGTATTTTTGCTACTGTGTCTAACTTGTGTATTTCTTTTATAAGATTGCTGCCATGCAGGTCGCCGCTTGCTTCACCAGCAATAATGTAATATTTCATCGTAGGAAAAATTATATTTTCTAGTGCAAAGTAATTACTAAATAATGGAAAATTCAATTTGAAAAAGTATCTTCATGTTATAATACAACCCTATTATGTACTTCTCTACTAAGTTTTTAAGTATAGTTATCCTTCTTTTATGCCTTACAATGATTTCCTGCAAGGGTAAAAAAGTAACAAATGAGGGTTATGTAATTACAACTATTTCAAAAGAAGATCAAAAAATTCAAGAAAAAATATCTTCTAGTATACTTGATGCTGCCGATAATAAGTATAAAATAGACAGTGTTGTACTCAATTACTTTCCCGTTGTAAAAAATTATTATGAGCGTACAGAATATGTACCAATATGGAGCAGCGAAGAAAAATGGAGTGCAGCTGCCATTGGTCTTGTAAACTATCTAAGAAATGCATCGTTGCAAGGGCTATATAGTGCAGATTACAACTTCAATAAAATTCAGCAATTAAAAAAAATATTGGATAATGATTCTTTAAAAAAAGCTACACAAACCATGTGGGCCAATGCCGATGTTTTAATGACCGATGCGTATATTGGATTGTTAAAAGATTTAAAGCAAGGCAGGTTGCAATCAGATAGTTTTTCTTGGAAATATGATACTTCTAAGTATAATAAATATTTTGGTGCCCATTTGGAAAAAGTAAAACAGTCTGCCAATATAGATTCATTGTTAGAAATGGTACAGCCGAAGCACGAAGGTTATCGGTTGTTAAAAAAAGGAATCAAAAAATTTGTGGATAGTATGGATACTCGCACGTACACATATGTAACATATC
The DNA here is from genome assembly GCA_043717975.1 of Ferruginibacter sp. Lineage (GTDB taxonomy): Bacteria > Bacteroidota > Bacteroidia > Chitinophagales > Chitinophagaceae > Ferruginibacter. The sequence goes on from JAYSWO010000466.1 coordinate 4,850, forward strand.
CATACAAAGATTCATTGGCATTTATAAAATCTTTAAAAAAGAGATTAACAGAAGCAGGGGTAGAAACCGCCACAAATTTTGATTCGTTGGCATTAAGCAATGCATTAAAGTCATATCAACAAAAAATAGGATTAGCCATAGATGGAAAAGTAGGAGCGGGGGTAATAAAAAAATTAAATATAAATGACAAACAACGTTTCAATATTATTGCCATTACGCTAGATAAATACAAACTGTTGCCCGAAAAAATGCCCAAAAAATACATTTGGGTAAACCTGCCAGCTTATTATTTAAAAGTTTTTGAAAATGATACTATGGCGCTAGAGTCTAGAGTGATTGTAGGTAAGCCTGCTACACGTACCCCACTTATAACAAGTGCTATTTCTGATATTGTGCTGTACCCTACATGGACGGTACCTACTAGTATTATTGAAAAAGATATGTTGCCAGGCTTAAAAAGAAACCCTAATTATTTAGCAAGAAGAGGATTGTATTTGCTTAATGGAAAAGGTGCAAAAATAAATGCTGGTAGTATAAATTGGTCTAGATATACTAAAGGCATACCTTATAGAATACAGCAGGGTAGTGGTAATAGTAATGCACTTGGTGTGTTAAAGTTTAATTTTGAAAATCTGGATGCTGTTTATTTGCATGATACCAACCAACGGTATCTGTTTAAAAATGGCGTACGTAGCTTAAGCCATGGCTGTGTTCGTGTACAAGAGTGGCAAAAGTTGGCGGACTACATTATTAGAAACGATAGTTTGAATTTAAAAAAAGGCGATACCTTGGCTTGTAATACAGATTCGTTAAGAAATTGGTTAGCAGAAAAAGCAAACAGAAAAGTGGATGTTATAAACAAAATGCCACTATTTATTCGTTATTTTGGTTGTGAACTGGTAAATGGATCCATCAAATTTTATGATGATATTTATGCAGAAGATAGAGATTTAAAACAAAAATATTTTATCGGAAAATAAATTGTTCACCAAAAATAATATATGGTACAAATTTTAAAAACTTGTAAACTTGTTTTATTAATAAATATTGCATGTTTAACTACCACAAATGTATTTGCTCAAGACTCTATAAAAGCTTTTAAAAAAGTAAAAAAAGCTGCTGGCCGCACTTTGTATGGGCAAGCTAGTTTTTACTCAAATAAATTTGAGGGTAGACGAACAGCCAATGGAGACATTTATAGCCAAAAAAAGTTTACAGCCGCATGCAATTCTTTGCCTCTTGGTACATGGGTTGAGGTAACGAACCTTAGAAACAATAAAACAGTAATTGTAAAAACAAACGATAGACTTCATCCTAAAATGAAGAGAGTAGTAGATCTTACTTTAGCGGCTGCTAAAAAACTCGATTTTGTATCATCAGGGCTTACTAGAGTTAAAGTGGTCGTTATCAACAAAAAAAAATAATAAATACATATAAAAATAAATATGTTTTTTTGGAAATTAACAAGTAATACACGCTTTGCTCAACTTGTGTGTAATTTATTTCCCTAATTGAAACTAAGCCCCTATTTTTGCCATGTTTACGAAAATTTAACAAATTATGAAGAAAAGTGTTCTATTGGTTTTAGCAATGATTGTTACTGTGATAAGTTTTGCTCAAACTCATGTAAAAAAACGTCCAAGCATAGCAGTACATTTCAGTTTTATAGATTATAAATCTGGTACTGATGTAAGAAATAACAGTCTTACAACTGTAATAAACAACAAGCAGTTTTTCAAGTTTAAAAGAATGGATCCGGCGCTATCAATTAGTTATATTGATGGATTTACAGATAACATTGATTTTGTAGGTACACTTACGGGTTCATTTGTAAAACATCCACTTGTTGGCGCAGTTACAAATGCTAATGGCAACGATAATTTATTACTAGAAGCTGCGGCTACTGCAAATTTTAAATTACTTACAGATGATTACACTGTATCACCTTTTATAACCATTGGTGCTGGTGCTAGCAAATGGAGAGGGTATTATAGTGCGTTTGCTCCTTTGGGTGTTGGGTTGCAAGTAAAAGTAGCTGATGGTACTTTTATGTTGCTCAATTCTCAGTATCGTGTGGCATTGTCTGAAAACAGTGCATATCATTTTTACCATAGCGTAGGTTTTGCTAGTGCTGTTGGTAACAAAAAAGTAGCAGTTGTTATACCTCCCGCACCACCTGTGGCTGTAGTTACAGATCGTGATGCTGATGGTGTACTTGATGCAGATGACAAATGCCCTGATGTAGCTGGTATAGCTTCGCTTGGTGGTTGCCCAGATAAAGACAGTGATGGTATAGCAGATGCAGATGATAAATGCCCCGATGTAGCAGGCTTAGCAAAATATGGTGGATGCCCGATACCAGATACCGATGGCGATGGTATAAATGATGAAGAAGACAAATGCCCTACAGTAAAAGGATTGGCTCGCTACCAAGGATGCCCAATACCAGATTCGGATGCTGATGGTGTAAATGATGAAGAAGATAAATGTAAAGATCGTGCAGGTACAGTTGCTAACCAAGGTTGCCCAGAAATTTCTAAAGCAGTCATTGATAAAATTAATTACGTAGCTAAAAATGTTTTCTTTGCTACGGGTAGTGCTAAATTATTGCCTAAGTCATTTAAAGCGTTAGATGAAGCAGCTAAATTGTTGAAAGAAGATGAGAGCTTGATGGTAGATGTAGATGGTCATACAGATGCAACAGGTAAGCCGGAAAAAAACCAAATATTGTCTGAAGATCGTGCTGCTTCTGTAAAAGCTTATTTAGTAAGTAAAGGTATTGCTGAAAGCCGTTTAACAGCTACAGGTTATGGTTCTACTAAACCAGTGGCTGACAACAAAACTGCTGC
>JAYSWO010000467.1:0-3065 GCA_043717975.1 Ferruginibacter sp.
CTTTTGCATTTGGATTATTGTATAAAGTACAAAGTCGAGACCATATCCAAATCATAAAAGTATTTACAATAAGCGGTGCAGAAAAAGTAAACCAATCGCTAAAAAGAGAAGTGATGAGCAAATAACTCATACCTGTAAGATGATTGTTTTGCTTGTGCAATCGCTGATTGTTTACAATTTTATTAAACCCGATTGCCTGAATAAACAATAAAATAAAAGTTAGTATGCCATAAGTAGCATGAAAACTATTGGCAATGGGATTTAATATTTGTAGCAAAGACTTGTAAAGCACGCCATCCAATGGTTGCAATTGAGGGCTACGCACATGCAAAAACATAGGCAATTTCAATACGATGGCGTAGAGAAAAAGAATGGCGTTACCAGATGGATTATTGGCTTTAAAAATTCCTGTCACTATGAAAAATTAAATAAAATACTTATAATATTTTGCAAAGTTAAAAATCAATTTTTGCAAATGCAATATTGTTTCTCACAATACAAGGTACAATCATTTGTCTAGCGCCAGTTTGCCTTGCCAATCTTGGCATAAAACTATAACCTGCTTCTCTGCTTTTTACAGTTGCATATCGTATTATGGAACCATTTGGCTGTACAGCATGATCACTCAATATTTGCCTATTATTGTCTTTTTGTAAAAACAAAAAATGTATCTCCGCCCCAGCATTCATATTGGCAAAGGAAAGAAAGTTATCTGTTTCCACATCGCTTGTTGTTTTATTAATAACATTATTCCACTGCAATTGGAGATCTTTTGAAAAACTATATGTAATAATATCGTTGTAATTATAAACAATATCCCTTTGATTACCGTCATTAAATGGTCTATAAAAACCATTATATCCTCTATTGTAAAAATAATAATCAGATGCTGAGCCGTAATATCGAGTTCCATATAATCCTGAATTAAATCCATTATCAAAGGCACCAGCACCAAAACGTCGTTGCTTTGTATATTCTTCCGATATTACAATAAAACCGCCATCTTTTTTAAGAATTGTATTTTTTAAAAAATAATCATCGTAAGCGGTACGCCAATCAGGCCTTCCAGAAAGTTTTGAACGAAGCGAATCATTAAAAACATTGATTACTTTTTTAGATAGTGCAAATGGGTTACTTGAAACAATGGCTGTAAAAATACCATCCACATTACCTCCATTTTTTTTATACGAAAAAGAATTGATTACATAACGACCATTGAGGTTATCAATTTTTAAAACTGGTTCTTGTATAAGCTGCTTGTCTAATGGAATATTTACAGATATAAAACTGTCTACTTTAAATTTTTTAATATTTACATCCAATGTATTAATATATTCTTGCCTTGCATTTTCTTTTAACTTAGTAAAAAGGAAGTTGCCCTCATTGTCTATTTGTAAATCGCCAAAGGTTTCTCTATTGTTATTAAACTCAAGTATTCTTCTTGTACTATCTAACAACAATAAATTTTGATCGTACACTTTTGTAACCAAATTAAAATTGTCGTTTCTAGACTGTGTTTTGTACAATAAAATTTTTTTCTTATCCTCGCTCCATATTAAATTGTAATAGGTATTAGTAGAAAATACACCCGTCTTTGTTGTATCTAAATCCAATACATTTCCTTGTAACTGTCCCATTCCATTCATTTTGGCAGCCTTACAATAGGTTACATTTCCCTTTTGGTATTGCCACACCATTAAAAAATTATCCGGATAGGTTACAAAATCAATATTGGTGGTTCTATCAGAAATAAAATCTAATTTAATGGTTTCTTTTATAGTCATGCTATAGTCATATATAGTAAGTTTATGGCTTTTATTTAAATTTTTATACACTAAAAAATTATCTGCAAATTTTCCTAATATCTCAAAGTTTAGGCTTCGACTATCTGCTCTTTCCACTTCTGAGTAAGCCACACTTTGAGCATTATTCTCTATCGGAAAAATAAAAACAAATAATATTGAAAAAATGAATATTCTCTTCATACAGTAAAATTAATTGGTATAAAATTACGATTTTAATAGGTAGTAGCAATAGTTGTTCCTTTTTGTACAAATAAAACCAAAAAAGAAAGAATACATGCAAAGAATTTTGATAATGGACCGATTGGTAATTTTTTTAAAAATAACTTTGTACAAGTAAAACATATAACATGCGTACAATTTTAATTACAGGTGGTACTGGTTTGGTAGGAAAAAGTATCGTGAAACAGTTGTTACAAAAAAATTATGAAGTAATTATTTTAACAAGAAAATTAACAAATGCACCACAGCAGGATAAAGTATCATATGCATTGTGGAATGTAAAAGATGGTACGATTGATTTGGATGCATTAAAGAAAGCGGATGCTATATTTCACCTAGCAGGAGCAGGTGTGATGGATAAAAAATGGGACGAAGCCTATAAAAAAGAAATAGAAGAAAGTAGAACACTTAGCAGTGCATTGCTCATAAATACTTTACAAAAAATAGACCACAAAGTAAAAGTAATGGTAAGCGCCTCTGCCATTGGCTGGTATGGCGAAGATAAAATACCTAACCACTATTTTACAGAAAATGAAAAAGCAGATGATGCTTTTTTAGGAATGGTTTGCAAAAAATGGGAGCAAAGTGTAGAAGCTGCCGAAGCACTTGGCATAAGGGTTTGCAAACTAAGAACTGGTATTGTTTTAAGCGATGATGGTGGTGCATATAAAGAATTTAAAGCACCGCTAAAGCTTGGTGTAGCCTCTATACTTGGCAATGGCAAACAAATGGTGAGTTGGATACACATGGATGATTTGTGCCGCCAATATATTTTTGCATTAGAAAATGATAATATAAGTGGTAGCTACAACGCAGTAGCGTCAAGGCCAGTGAGCAATAAAATTCTTACCTTAGAAATCGCAAAAAATGTAAAAGGCAAATTCTATATCCCTATTCACGTACCTACTTTTGTTTTAAAAATAATGATGGGTAGTAGAAGTATAGAAATTTTAAAAGGTACTACAGTAAGTTGTGAAAAAATAAAAGCAGCAGGGTTTACTTTTTTGTACCCGAGTATTGAGGCTGCTGTAGAAGAAATTG
>JAYSWO010000468.1:0-3063 GCA_043717975.1 Ferruginibacter sp.
CATTTCTAAATGGAAAACTATTTGGTTATTATCAGAGTGGATCGATAAAGCGTGAAGCATACTACTACCGAAATTTTAGAACGGGTACTTGGAAAGAATATCACCAAAATGGGAAACTAAAAAGTATTTCATATTATGCAATAATGCCTCGTGATTCTATCGCAAATATCAGCGAGTTAACGACAAAAGATTACCAAAATGGCTTTGCACAATCTGAAACTTTTACTTGGGGAGAACTGAGTTCAAAAACTTTATATGATCTTTTACTTGAGGGTCAAACAAGATTTACTACTACTACGCTCATTTCTTCTAAAATAGGAATATGGAAAACCTATGATTCTTCAGGCGAAGTAAGAGATAAACGTTTAACAGACTTTGAAAACACTGTTATAATAAAGAACCTTAGTGAAATGCATGGGGTGTCTTTGCAGACATTAAAAGAAATATTTGAAAAGTCCAATTCATTTGAAGAATTAGCTCAAATGTTTCAAGAGAATATTGACGGCGATAATATGACTGAGCTATTAAAAAAATGGCATGAATTTGATACAGATTATCTTGAAATGCTTAATGAGCCGAGATTTGCTTTAGGACTCGACAGATTAACTTTCAGAGAACAGTCGAAAGGAAAAATACAGAAGCGTTAAAGAAGCAAACTGCAACTTCGCCTACGTTGGTGCCAAAAACTCTCATGAACACCCATCCTCGCACTCGTGAGCGCCGTGGTCTCGACCAGCCGACTAAACTATTTTTCAGCAAGTTCTCCCACAGGTAACGTTGCGTAAAGTTGCCAAAGGCAAAGATAAAGAGCAGGTAAAGTGTATTAGCAATCTACCGCATTAGGCGGTACAAGTTATGCTGCAAATCATAACAGAGGTTTATTTACAGCACAAATACCCTTCCTTACCTCTCTCAAAACTCAAAACATTCGTAAACACTCACTCTCCTACTTGTGAGTGCCGAGATTTGCTCACAGCAGCCGAAAAAATGGACTTAATTTGCAGATATACGAATTTAATCGTACATTACATTTTATAAAGCATCTTACTTTACTAAATTCTCAAACAAATGACAAAAAAAGATATTCACCACATTAATGTTTGTTTTTATTAATTCACTTTTATTTGTACAATCTTCGTCTACCATACTAAAATACAGCATAGCTTTCGAAACCAATATTTGGCAAGATTTTGATACCACATTATTAAAAACCGATATAAAGAATTTGTAAATACCATTAGAAAAATAAATCATTAACTGTAAATAAAAAATATGAAAAATAAAGTCACAATAATCGTTATGTGCCTTGGCTTATTAATAGGAATGAAAGGCATGGCTCAAAAAAATCAAATTAGCGAAAAGCAAATTACGGATATCAATAAATTGGTTGAAGATTTATCTGATAATGATAGGTTTTCGGGAACGGTACTTATTGCTAAAGGAAACAAAATCATTTATCAAAAAGCAGTAGGACTTGCTGATAAATTAAAAAATAGCAAGAACAATATAGATACCAAATTTAATTTGGCTTCTATGAATAAAATGTTTACAGGAATTGCTATTGCCCAGTTGGCAGAAAAAAACAAATTAAGTTATACTGACAAGGTTGTAAAACATTTGCCATATCTACCCGAAAAAACATTTGGTAACATCAGCATTGAACAATTACTCACCCACACATCTGGCACAGGCATTTTTTTTAGAATGGCTAAATTTATGGACATGAAAGATACCGCTAAAACTATAGCCAGTTATGTAGATTTGGGTATTGATGAACCGCTTTTATTTGAACCAGGTGTCAAGTTTGAGTACAGCAATTATGGCTATATATTATTGGGTGCTGTCATTGAAAAAATATCAAAAATGAGCTATTTTGATTATGTAAAAAGAAATATTTTTTCAGTAGCTGGTATGAAAAATACAGATAGTTATGAAACAGATAAAGCCAATACAAATATGGCGATAGGGTACGCCATACCACCACCCTTGCCAGGGCAAGCACCTCCAGCAATGGGTGAAAAAATAGTAAGAGAACCCAATACTGCATTAATAGAAGTAAAAGGAACTTCGGCTGGTGGTGGTTATTCTAGTGCTATTGATTTACACAAATTTTCACAGGCTTTATTAGCAGGAAAATTGCTTTCCAAAAAAAGTTTGGAAACTGTTACCAAAGGCAAAGTAGTAATGCAATTTAGGATGCCGCCTATGACGCCAAATGCCAAACCAATCCCAATGCCTGAAATAAAATATGGTTTTGGATTCGGAGAATTTTTTAAAAACAATATCCGAATTATAGGACATACTGGTGGAGCGCCAGGTGTAGATTGTAAAATAGACATTTACCCTGATTTAGGATATTCGGTAATTGTGTTGTCTAACTACGACATGGCAACAAGAGCTATCACTAATCTAATTGAAGATATGATTACTACAAAACTAAAATAAAGAAGAATCATTTATAAAAACACGCTACAATTATAAGGCTTAGTATGGCATGGTATGCCTAATACTAAGCCTTTTTTATGGATAGCCCACCAACCGATAAAAGAAGGCAAAGGAATTCGCCACAGGCTAATTACTACCACAAAAAAAACCACGCATAAAACGTGGGCATTATTAATTATTCCTGACTATCGTCAGACAGGCATTATAAAATTATTCATTACGCTCCTATCTCCACCAACTCTATATCAAACACCAATTCTTTTCCTGCTAAAAAATGATTGGCATCTAAAATAATAATTTCTTCTCTTAATTCTTTTACAACTACGTGGAAAGGCTGACCTTGCTCATTGCTAAGGGTTAATTGTTCTTATGTTAAATTGTTATTGCAATTTTAGAGGTTAATATTTTTTCAATTATGGATTAAAAAATAATGACGTCTTTTTTTATAGATTAGCTTACTATTACCTCTAGCGCCTCAAAAAATTAATTAGATTACATGTACACAAAAAATGATTTTTATATATTATTGTCCGAGATAAAAAAATAAAGGGTGGATTTTCCACCCTTTTATATTATACTTGATTTACGAGAAAAAGGATAATATGGACAAATCTACAA
>JAYSWO010000469.1:0-3063 GCA_043717975.1 Ferruginibacter sp.
CGACCTCGCGGAAACTCATCGGCTGACCATGCAACTCGCCGCTCCCGCCGACAGCCCCTCCGCCTCGCTGGCTGCGGAAAAGCAGCAGATCGAGCAGGCTCGGCTTCGTCTGCAAATTTTACATGCAAGCTATCTTTATCGGCAGTAGAATAAACAGCCACTGTTTTAATGCCCATTTCTCTGCAAGTACGTATAACACGTAAGGCTATTTCGCCACGGTTTGCAATAAGTATCTTCTTAAACATTAGTAAAAAATGGGCAAATATGCAAATAGGCAAATGTGCAAATAACCGCACAAACTATATTGCTGATATGCCACTGTTTTAATTTTTAAAAAATAAAAAAACTAAGTATATAACTAAATGGTGTTTTACTCTTAGCTGTGGAAATTATAGTTCCTAAAATTCTATTTAATTCTTCCAATTTATTTAATAAGCCATCTGGTTTGGGATAATCTTGCGCTTTTTCACAAAGTATCAACCAATATTGTGTTTCACCAGCTTCCTTAGCAGCAATCTTCATTTTATGAATAAAGTCTGCTTTGCTTTCAGGGTTTTGTGCTTCCATTGCATTGGCTCCAATAGAAGTTGCAGAGCGCAACAATTGTTTAGCAATAATGTATTTTTTCTGCTCATTTAATATTTCGCAATAAGAAATAATTTCAAGCGAGAAGGCTATAGATAATTTTAATAAAGGATTATTTTCTATAAGTTCAGTTCGCATAAAAATTATTTATTCTAAAATTTATTTGTCAGAAAGATTGCTTTTTTCTAGTGCCTTCGATTTACTATTTGCACATCTGCCTATTTGCACATTTGCACATTCTTAAGCTGGATCTACCAGAAATAAAGGCTGATCGTATTCTACTGGGCTTGCATCTTCTACCAATACTTTTACAATTTTCCCTTTTACTTCACTTTCTATTTCGTTAAACAATTTCATGGCTTCTATAATACAAACCACTTTACCTGGTGTTACTTCATCTTCTACATTTACGAATAATGGTTTGCCAGGGCCTGCAGTACGGTAAAATGTGCCAATCATTGGGCTTTTTATAGTAATCAGGTTATCTGCTTTAGGTGCTGCTGGGGCTGGTGTTGTAACAGTTGGGGTTGCTATTGGTGCCGATACTTGCGTTGGAGCTGAAGGGGCGTTGTATGCTGCTGGAGCGCCTTGTGTGTAAATTTTTTGTGATGGATCTTTCTTTTGTTTAATGGTAATCCTTGTTCCATCTTCTTCAATGGTTATTTCTCCGATGGATGTTTTATTAATGAGTTTTACCAACTCTTGTATTTGCTTAATGTCCATATTAATTTTTTAAATGGTTAATGCAATATTTTTGGATACGCTAAGGTAGGGAATGATTGTAAAAAAAGCCAATTATAATTATTTTTTAAAATGGATAAAAATGACTAAAAAGTGTAAAAAAGAGCTCCAAAAAGCAAAAAATGGTTAAAAAATGGAGAAAAAGGGCAAAAAATAATGGACAACAACTTTCGTTACTATCCATCATTTGTATAAGTCTTGTATCTAAAATCTAACAATCTTATGCCTTATATCTAGCTCTTTACTCTCTCTACATATTCACCTGTTTTTGCTAAAATCCTAATCAATTCTCCTTCGTTTACAAAAAGCGGAACGTTTACAGTAGCACCAGTTTCCACAGTGCAAGGTTTCAATGTTTTGGTAGCAGTATCGCCTCTCATACCTGGCTCACTGTATGTTACCAATAATACAATTTTATCTGGCAATTCTACAGCCATGGGCATATCTGTTTCTCCATTTATAGATACAGATACTTCTTGTCCATCTTTTAAGAATCTTGGTGCATCTATCATAGTTTCTGCAACGGTAATTTGCTCAAAAGTTTCAATATCCATAAAACTATAGCCTGTATCGTCTTTATATAAATATGTATAAGCTTTCTTTTCTACACGAACTGGGTAAATTGTTTCGCCAGAATTCCATGTTTGTTCTATCGTACGAGAATTATCTACACCCTTTAATTTTGCCCAAACTTTTGCTGCCGAACGGGCTGTTTTATTTTGACCAAAATCTATTACTGTGTATAAACTGCCATCCACTTTAATGATGAGGCCAGAGCGTATATCTGTTGTAGTTGCCATTTTAATTGTGTTTTTTTGTTGGCTGCAAAAGTAGCGGAAAAATTTATAAAATGACTATTGTATCAGCATCAAACCATAAATAATAAAAAGCCAAACGATTATATTTGCAAAAACAATTACTTATGGATCAATTAACATTAGGGATAGGTACCCGTTTGCAACATACTTTGCATGGGCAAGGTGTAATTATTGGAATAAAATATGCTACGTATTTAATTTCTTTTATAGATCATGGTATAAAAGAAATAGATAAAGGGGATGAAAAATTGGAAGAAATTATTCCTGAAAATGTGAGCATAGAAATAGAAACAACATCAGAAGTAGAAAAATCATTATTAAAAATATTGAAATTGTGGGGTGGTATTACAGAGCAAGTGCCCCTTGGTGATAAATGGATTGGCGGTACCATGGTTTTACAAACTGCCGACAAATCATTAAAACCAAAAGAAATTCCAATAGGCGATTTTTTTCATAAAATTGTAATGCTTAGAGATAGGCTGCGTGTGCTAGAGCAAAATATAAACATCCACAAAAAACTAACGGATGAAGAGAAAGTAAATATTCAGCAATACATTACCCGTTGCTATGGCTCGCTTACTACTTTTAATGTGTTGTTTAAAAATAAGGAACAATATTTTGTAGGCGATAAAGCTGGTAAAGAAGATTAATTATCGGCTTTATACATTTCCTAAAAAAATATTAAAACGAATTTCTTCAAAATCAAATTTCTTTAAACGACGATGCTATAATAAAAAATGACGCACTTATTGTGCGTCATTTTTTATTATAAAATTTCAATGTTTTTAATTCTTAATAAACTTAAGCGTATTTACTTCTCCATTATTGTTTTTAATAGTAAGTAAATACATACCACTGTTTAAATTTTCAACAGGTATATAATTTAATTGTGTACCTAGTGTGTAGCTGATATTTTTTG
>JAYSWO010000470.1:0-7635 GCA_043717975.1 Ferruginibacter sp.
AATGTGGGCATGGGAGTGTTTTTTTTCACGGCTTCGCCCTTCCTCAGTCACAGCCGAAAGTTAGTTTTATAGCTGTAATTTAGGCAAATGTTTTTATAAAATCAATATAGTGAGTTGTTAATAAAAGGTTTAATTAGTAGTTGGCAAAAGGCAGTGGGCAGTAGGCAGAGGGCAGTAGGCAGTGGGCAGTAGGCACTTTGCAGTTGACAGTTGGCAGTAGGCACTTTGCAGTTGGCAAAAGGCAGTTAAGGATTTTTTAAAAACTAGTAAATACTAGATAAAAAAATACCCCGAATTTCTTCGAGGTATTTTTTAAACTAAAATATGAAAAGGGTTATGGTTTATTTGTATTATTAAGTTTACTATTTTTTCTACTGTATCCAAAATAAATGATAAAGCCCAAAGCCAACCATCCAATAAGACGCAACCAGTTTGTCCATCCCAAACCTACCATCATCAAACCACAAGCTGCCACGCCTAATATCGGTACCAATGGTACCCAAGGCGTTTTAAATTGGCGAGGCAAATTAGGATCTGTTTTGCGCAAAATTATAACAGCAACACAAACAAGCACAAAGGCAAACAAGGTTCCAATACTTGTCATATCGCCTACCACATCTCCAGGAACAAATGCTGCAAAAGCACCAACGATAATCAATATAAATAAATTGGCTTTATAAGGTGTTTTGTATTTTGAGTGTACATCGCTAAACACTTTTGGCAAAAGGCCATCTCTACTCATGCTATAAAATACACGACTTTGGCCTAAAAGCATTACCAATATTACAGAAGAAAAACCTGCAAGAATAGCCACTGTAACCAATTTACCTAACCAACCATAGCCTGGCATAAATTTATTTATAGCAGCTGCTACAGATGCTTCACCACCTTCGTTTCTAAAAAAATCTACAGGAGCTAAGCCAGTAAGTACATGGGCAAATAAAATATACAATACGGTACAAACAGCCAACGATCCTAAAATACCAATCGGCATAGCTGTTTTAGGATTTTTAGTTTCCTGTGCCGCAGTACTTACCGCATCAAAACCAATAAAGGCAAAAAACACCGTACCGGCTGCACCAATAATACCCCAGAAACCACCAAAGTTATGATCAATACCCGCACGATCTGTATAAACGGTAGCTTCGGGTATATAGGGCGTATGGTTGCCAGCATTCACAAAGCCCCAGCCCAAAATAATAATCATAATTACAATAGCCACCTTGGTAATAACGATAATGCCATTTACAAAAGCAGACTCTTGTGTACCTCTAATTAACAATAAACTTAACAGCGATACAATAAAGAGTGCTGGCAAATTCAAAATACCGGAGTGTACTACTCCAGCTGCATCAGGTATAGAATGTTGAAAAGGAGAGTGGCACCATTCATAGGCTATGGCTTTCCAATGCAATACATTTACCAATAAATTATTTAAATATTCGCTCCAAGCAATACCAACCGTAGCTGCACCTACTGCATATTCTAGCACAAGATCCCAACCTATTACCCAAGCCATTAATTCTCCCATGGTAGCATATGTATACGTATAGGCACTTCCCGAAATTGGAATAGACGAAGACAACTCTGCATAGCATAAACCTGCCAATGCACAACCTATAGCTGCTAAAATAAAACCAAGTGTTACAGAAGGCCCAGCACTTTGTGCAGCCGCTACAGCTGTTCTAACAAATAATCCAGCACCAATAATAGCCCCAATACCCAATGCTACAAGCGAGCCTGCACTAAGGGTTTTCTTTAAACCTTTTTCATTGTCTGCAGCTTCAGCTAGCAGCGCACTTATAGGTTTTTTAGCAAATAAACTCATATCTTTTTATAGTTTTGTTGAAAAATGAAATTGTAAAATAAGGAATATATAGATACAATGCATAAGTAAGTTTTAATAATTCATATAATGGCAAAATAAGTTTTTAAATATTATATTGCGCTACAATCATTTTGCTTATGGAAATTACACACCAGCCCACAAAAAAAAGCCGACTTACTTTGTATATCATTGTTGCCATGATATTGGGTATAATAGCAGGCTATTATGTAAATACCAATTATGAGGTAGATACCAGAAAAACCTTTGCAGATAATATTAAGCTGCTTACTACCATCTTTTTAAGAATGGTGCAAATGATTATTGCGCCCATTGTATTTTCTACATTGGTGGTGGGCATAGCCAAATTGGGCGATATGAAAACCGTAGGTAGGGTGGGCGGTAAAGCCATGCTGTGGTTTATTACGGCATCGTTGGTATCATTGGGCTTGGGCTTGGTATTGGTAAATATTTTTCAGCCTGGGGTAGGGGCTAATATTAGCAATACAGATATGACCGCCGTATCTGATTTGTTAGAAAAATCGAAAGGCTTTTCTCTACCAAAATTTGTAGAGCATGTAGTACCTCGTAGCGTAATAGAAGCAATGGCTACAAACGAAATTTTACAATTGGTAATATTTTCTGTGCTTTTTGGTATAGCACTTACGGCCGTTGGTAAAAAAGGTGAACCCATTATAAATGCCCTTGATTCTATAGCACATATTGTTTTAAAAATGGTAACCTACGTAATGTATGTAGCGCCGCTTGGCGTGTTTGGCGCCATGGCTGCGGCTATTGCAAAAAATGGTATTGGTATTTTAGGCACTTTTGGTAAATATATTGGTGAGTTTTATCTTGGTCTTGTTATACTTTGGGCATTGTTGTTATTTGTTGGCTATTTAATTTTAAAAAACAGGTTGCCGGTTTTATTAAGAAGAATAGCTTCTCCTATGTCTATTGCATTTAGTACAGCTAGTAGCGAAGCCGTGTATCCAAAATTGGTAGAAGAAATGGAGCGCTTTGGGTGTAACAATAAAATTGTGTCGTTTGTATTACCACTTGGTTATTCTTTTAATTTGGATGGCAGTATGATGTACATGACATTTGCAAGCATGTTTATTGCTCAAGCATTTAATATTACCGCTATTACTGGCGATGTATCGCAACAAATATTAATGCTCTTGGTATTTTTAATAACGAGCAAAGGTATAGCAGGTGTGCCAAGAGCCTCGTTGGTAGTAGTGTTGGCTACTGGTGCTATGTTTGGTATTCCGCCAGAGGGTGTGGGGCTCATTTTAGCCATAGATGTGTTTTGCGATATGGGACGCACCATGACCAATGTGTTGGGCAATGCTTTGGCTACTGCTGCGGTGAGCAAGTGGGAAGGTGCGTTGGAGCATGGGTAAAATTGTTTAAATTTGTACTGTAAAATTATTTTATGAAACCAATACACGAAGGTCATATCACTCGCAATAAAGATGTAATGATGGGTAAGCCTTGTATTAAAGGTACAAGGATTACGGTTGAATTGATTCTAGAAGATTTGAGCAAGGGTGCTACAATAGAATGGATATTGGAAGGGTATCCTCACATTACTAGAGAAGATGTATATGCCTGTGTTGACTATGCAAGAGCTATTATGAAACATGAAGAAGTGATTGAGTTATCTGCATGATTTTAGCCGATGAAAATATAAGAACAATATTTATTGTTTCGCTAAGAAAAAATAATATTGATGTTTATTCAATTAAAGAATTGGATAGAGGTATATCTGATTTTACCATAACAGAGCTTTCACTATTTCCTCCAAGAATAATACTAACAAGAGATAAAGATTTTGGAGATGTAGCTTTTTTACATAAAACACCAATGACTGGTTGTATATTGCTTAGATATGACCCAATTGATGAAGAAGAAATTGTGGCTAAACTTATTTTATTTTTAGAAAATGAGTCTTTAGAATCATTATCGCAAAAATTTATTACAATTACGATTAACAAAATCCGTATCTCGTCTTTTACAAACTAATAACTTATGATGTTACAAATATTTTTAGAATTTCATTGGACACAATTGCTACAACCACAATGGTACATTGAAAATGGTGGGCTGTGGTTTATCGTTTTTGTAATTTTTGCTGAAACAGGTTTGTTTGCAGGGTTCTTTTTACCAGGCGACTCATTACTTTTTGTAACTGGTATTTATAGTGATGAACTCATAAAAAGTGGGCTAGGCTTTGATGGTGCAGGCTCTTTTATAAATTTATTAATACTCGGTATTATTATTTCCCTAGCAGGTATTGTGGGCAATTTTGTAGGCTATTGGTTTGGCAGAAAGAGTGGACCATTTTTGTTTGAACGAAAAGATACTTTCTTCTTTAAGAAAAAATATTTATTGCAAGCCAAAGAGTTGTTTGATAAACATGGTGGTGGAGCAGTAGTAGTGGCTAGGTTTGCGCCCATATTGCGCACTTTTGCACCCATAGTAGCAGGTATTGTACAAATGGATAAAAAGAAATACACCTACTATAATATTGTAGGTTCTATTGCTTGGGTTTTCTCTATGTTGTTTGCAGGGCATTATTTACAAAGGCTTATTTTAAACAAATTTAATTTCGACTTAAAAACACACTTAGAAGTAATCGTAATTGGAATTGTAGCAGTAACCACATTGCCCATTTTGTACAAACTATTTATTAGTAAATCCAAAACACCAAAACAGTAAAAGAATTTTCTGCATGCAAAAAAATACGTCTGATTCTATTTTTAATATTGCGGTGTTGGTAGCCGCACTTGGTTACTTTGTAGATATTTATGACTTGCTCTTGTTTAATATTGTACGGGTAGAAAGTTTAAAAGACCTCGGTTTATCAAAAGAATTAATAAAGTCTGAGGGCGAATTTATCATTAGTATACAAATGATAGGCTTGCTTATAGGAGGCATTTTATGGGGCATATTGGGCGATAAAAAAGGCAGGTTAAGTGTATTGTTTGGGTCTATCATTTTATATAGTGTGGCCAATATTGTAAATGGTTTTGTGCAAACGCCTAACCAATATGCACTCGTGCGCTTTGTAGCAGGCATAGGGCTTGCGGGCGAGCTGGGTGCAGGTATTACGCTTGTGAGCGAGCTCGTGTCTAAAGAAAAAAGAGGGTTAAGTACATCTTTAGTGGCAGGTATTGGTTTAACAGGCGCTGTGGTTGCCTATTTTATGTCTTTGTATTTTGAGTGGCGCACTTGCTATTTTATTGGTGGTGGCTTGGGCTTTTGTTTACTATTGTTACGCATTTCTGTTTTTGAAAGTGGTATGTTTACACAACTCAAAGAAACCAATATTAGCAAAGGGAATTTCTTCATGTTTTTTACCCAAAAAGAACGTTTTTTTAAATATGGAAAAGCTATTTTAATTGGCTTGCCTACTTGGTATGTTATTGGAATTCTATTGGCATTCTCTAATAATTTTGCAGAAAAATTTGGCATTACAGAAGAAGTACTGCCTAAGAAAGCCACTATGTTTGCTTATGCGGCTATTGCTGTAGCAGATGTATTGATTGGCTTGGTAAGCCAATGGTTAAAAAGTAGAAAAAAAGCATTGTACATTTTTTATGTATTTACCGCTGTGGCTATTATTTTCTTTTTTAACCAAACCAATGGCACAGCAGCACAAATGTATGTAATATGTGCTGCGCTAGGCTTTGGTACAGGCTTTTGGGCCATTTTTGTAACCATGGCTGCCGAGCAATTTGGCACAAATCTCAGGGCAACAGCTGCCACCACAGTTCCCAACATGGTAAGGGGTGCTTTACCTTTAATGTTACTAATTTTTAATGGATTTCAAAAGTATACAGATTATGTAACTGCTGCCATTTGGTTAGGTGTACTTATTATGGCAGTAAGCGTTACAGCGGCTTATTTTACCAAAGAAACTTTTGGTAAAGATTTAAATTTTGTAGAGGAGTAATATTAAACACATTGGCACAGTAGGCACATAGAAACACATTAGAAAATGCCTATGTGAAACTATGATTCTATGTTACTATCCACGCAGTTGCGGGACAAGTTGTGTTAAAACTAAACCATGTCAAAAAAAATACTCATCATCCGTTTTTCTTCTATTGGAGATATAGTGCTGGCAAGCCCAGTATTTCGCTGTGTAAAAAAACAAGTGCCCAATGCCGAAGTGCATTTTCTTTCTGAGATAAGTTGTAAACGTGCTACCGAGCATAATCCATACATTGATCATTATTTTTACTTCGATCATTTTTTAGAAAAAACCATTGAACTATTACAAGAAGAAAAATATGACCATATTGTTGATTTGGAAAACGATGAAACGAGTAAAGCCATTATCAAAGCACTCAAAGTAAAAGCTTTTGCCATTGATGATCTAGCTTTTAAGAAAAATATATTTTCAAAGTTTAAAATTAATTTTTTACCAAGTAAACATACTACACAGCGTTTTTTAGAGCTGGTTTCTCCCTTACAGGTAAAGGATGATGGAAATGGCTTGGACTTTTACATTGCTAAAGAAGATGAAGTACCTGCACACGATCTGCCTACAGCACATTCAGCTGGGTATTATGTATTAAATATTGGGGCAAAATTTTTCACCAAAACATTTCCTACAAATAAATTTATTGAGTTATGCAGCAAGCTAGATCATCCCATCATTATTGTAGGTGGCAGAGAAGATATGCTGGCGGGTGCGCAAATAGCCGCACAAGACAGCATAAAAATTTACAATGCTTGTGGCAAGTTTAACCATGGCGAAACGGCCGATATTATGCAAAAATCCAAAGTGGTTATTGGTAATGTAAATGATTTGATGTACATAGCTTGTGCATTTAAAAAACCTGTTGTAGCATTATGGGGCAGTGGTTCGCCAATATTTGGTGCAGCGCCTTATTATGGCGAATATTTTATGCGACATCAACAAAAACCCATCTTTGAAAATGAATATTTAAATTTGCGCTGTCAGCCTTGTTCCGAAAAAGGACAAGATGCATGCCCAAAAGCACATTTTAATTGCATGCAAAAAATAGACATTAACGAAGTGGTTAGGAAAATAAAAGCGGTTAGATAATTTTTACATCTAACTAAAAATATACGATTATGCAAGTACAAGAGTGGGTAAAAATATTTCAAAGCAGTATAGAACAGTATCATGTGCACGATGATGTGGATACCGAAATAAAAAACCCTTTTGAAAAAGATTCTTTTGAGCACTTATTGTTTTTAAAAAATTGGGTAGATACCGTACAATGGCATTTGGAAGATATCATTCGTAGCCCTGACATTTCTGGGCAAGAAGTATTGGCCATAAAAAGAAGAATAGATGCATCTAACCAACATAGAACAGACTTGGTAGAGTTTATAGATGGATGGTTTTTTAATAAATTTAGTGCCGTAAAAGCCAATGCCGATGCTAGTTTTAATACAGAAACCCCTGCTTGGGCAGTAGATAGATTATCTATTTTAGAATTGAAAATTTATCATATGCAGGTAGAAGCACAACGGGCAGATGCCAGCGAGGAACATAGAAATGCTTGTCAAAAAAAGTTGGATGTATTGCTTACACAAAGAGAAGATATGTGTACTTCTATTGCGCAACTCTTAGATGATATTGGTACAGGAAAAAAATATATGAAATTGTACAAACAGATGAAAATGTACAACGATGAAAGTTTAAATCCGATTTTGTACAATCAAAAAAAATAATGCCAGCTACACCTACACATATACTGGCCATTCGATTTTCTGCTTTGGGAGATATTGCTATGACAGTGCCCGTTATAAAAAATGTATTGGCT
>JAYSWO010000048.1:0-15616 GCA_043717975.1 Ferruginibacter sp.
CTATCGATAAATTAATGGCATTGTTTACATAAGTGGAGCACTTACAATCTTTGCTTTCTTTTACCCAAGCACTTAGTACCATTTTTGTACCCTGCAAAGGCGAAAACTTATCGTTGAATTTGTTGCCAGAGGCTTGGGATTGAGTTAGGGATGTGAATATATGATTAGAGGTTGAAATTGAACTTTGGGCAGCACCAAAAACTGAATAAACATGCCCTGTTGGAATAGATGCTGGAGGTTGTCCTAAACATTTCATAAGGGGTGTTTTCCATAATAAATCTAAATGATATAAACCTCCCCCATCATTATTATAACTTGCAATAATAAAATATATCTTTCCTTTTTCGAGCCAACGATGATTATAGCTAAACGAACCAGTACTTACTTCATGATCTTCAAAATGCATCAAATGATTTTGAGGAAGCCCAGTGCTTGTAACATCATAAATATCAAGCCAAAAGTTATCATCTGTGTTTGAAGTAAAAAATTCATGATCGCCTGTACTTGTTGGCACTAAAAAACCTTTCCATATGCGATTAAAATTTCCAGCACTTCCCCACCCTAACTTTATATTATCCGAAAGACCTAGAGCCTGCTCTGTATTACCAAATATAATGCGGGATAGATTATACCCATTACCCCCCAAATTAACAACAGTATCAGGACAGTTCCTATCCGTTGTAGCCACGTTAAACCCATAGCTAACTGCTGCAGAATCTACCGATACTACAGCTACGGCTAACGTATCTGCTTTACCAGGTGCAACTTTTAAACTATACCTGCCAGTATGGTGCTGCTCGCTACTAAGATCTGCAGCTGTTATATGCTTAAAGATAGCATGACGTGCAGGTATTGCACAGTCTTCGGCTGTTTGGTTACAACTGGCTTGTGTTTTATAATCATAATCTTCAAAGCCATCGTACATTACTTCTCTTAGCCTTGCATTGTTGGCTACTGCAATTGGCAATTGCTGGTTGTAGCCATATACGCCTGCATTAAACCTGCCAAGTGGGTCTTTGTTTTCTGTTTCGTAGCCCTTACGGTTAAACTGTGTACTGGTGCTGTTCCATGCCCATTCTCTACCTGCTACATAATTTCTTTTTAAATAATAGCTTGGCGTATTATTAAAATTCCAAAAATCTTTATAGTTAATAATAGTACCCCCCACACGCAAATCTACGGCTATGCTAGGGTTGGTTTCTTTGCGTGTACCGTAATAACTGTAAGTGGTATCTGCACGCCAGTTTCCAAATACGCCTTCTACATAAGGGTTTATAAGCGCATTAGAAAAACGAGAAACGCATACATAGGTAGTTGTGATTGTTTCTATACAACAGTCGGTAGTACCTACTGGAATTGTAGGATTATCTCCTGGTGTAAATTGAATATTTCCAGCTATATCAGAAAAATTTGTAACAAGTAGAATGTAGTATTTTCCTGCTATTGCTGCAGGTATATTAGCTGTTTCAATGGCATTTGGCGAAAAGCTACAATGTAGAGGTGTAATCTGACTTAAGGGCTTTGCCAAAGTATCGCAACCTTGCTCAACGCTATCAAATGGCCCCCACAATGCAAAATCTACATCGGTATCTGCACCAGAAGATGATATTTGATGCATTTTTATTTTTATGTTTCCTGCATTTTCAATTTTAAGATAATACCAATTCGGATTTGGTGTACTGCTAAGACAGCCATAAACACCCCCACCACCAAGCGATAGTTGACCAGTAGGACTAATTAAACTATTGGTATTTATATTACCTACACAAAATGGGGCTGCCGTTTCACATGCTTTTTTAGGGGTTGTAATCCAAATCTTCTTACAAATACCCGCATTACTATCTCTTGAAAGAGCTCTAACATAATAAACCGTTCCCTCTGCTAGATTTGTAAGCGTCATTATATTTGCTGGTTGGGTATTAACATTATTTGAACAAGCTACAAGGGTTAAATTCCCTACAGTGCCAGTATAAACTTCTAAAGCTATACTATTACCAGTAAATATATTAGAGTTAGAACGTGCAGAAATATAATGTGTAGTATGTAATGCTTCAAAACTATACCAAACATCATCGGCTAAACCAAAGTTAACTGTGCATGCTGTTGAAATAGGCCCTGTAGGAACTGTAGCCCCAAATGTTATCACCTCCATATCGTTAGGAGTCTCACGAGTCGCTGATGGATTTACAGTTATAGGTAATGCATTTATTGGATTGTCGTTAGTAGGTGGAGAATCCAACCGAATGTAAAAATAATTTTGTTGATTGACAGGAATCATTACTCTTAAATAATACGTTGTCCCAATATTAAGCCCTGTTAGTGCTAATTTAACTTTTCCATTAGTACCGCTTGCACAATTTATTAAAGTAGGCTGGCTACAATTATTTAGATATGCTGCAATAAAAACATCGCCCGAGCTCTTTGCTAAATAAACTGTCTGTATAGAATTATTTGCTTCAAACTGATACCACAGCTCATTTACAGAAGCATTGCTCGTTGAGCATTGTGTAGGGAGCAAAATATTACTTGTAGTTGGAAGCCCTGAGGTATTTCCGTAGCGCCATGTACCGCAAGCATTATTAGAATTATCTAATGTGTCGGCTGATAAGCAAGTTATATTCGTTGATGGATCTGAGGGTGGTGTTTCTTGAGGCGTAGTTACACAAATATTAAAATTAGAATAATTATAATTTGATAATAGCGTCATAACTCTTACATAATAGGTTGTATTAAAAATAAGTGTCGCTGAAGATATTTGTGACCCAACACCACACAGCAACTGATTTAATGAATTACAATCACCGTTAGAGCTATATAAAACCATTGCCAAGGTATTCAAGGCATTAAATGGAGGGTTATTTAATTGCTGAGAAAGGGTAATTTGAGCAGAAGAGCTTGTTGCAACAAACTTATACCAAACATCAACATATGGACTAGAAAGACCACAATTAGCAGGTAATACTTGGGTACTTTGAGTTGCACCAAATGTTGTACCTGCTGTAGGTGAGCAAGAAGCATTTGCAATATTATGAGTTAAAGGTTGAGCATCTGCACATACATCATTAGCAGGTGCTGGTACTAGTAAAGTTGTAACACATATTCCAAAACTTCCTGCGTCTTCAATGTTTCCAAAAATTCTAATATACAAGGTATCTCCAGGCGTATAATGTATGGTCGCCGATGGCATATTGTTATTCCAAAGATTTGGACACGAATATAAATTTAATGAATTACAATTTGTACTAGTTGGATTTGTTTTGGTATAAATAGCCATCCCTCCTTGTGCTAATGTCGATCCATTAGGTTTATTGGTTTCAATTTTCACAAAGCCGCTAGTGGGCATTTTTACTTTAAACCAAACATCTCTATTTTTAACATTACTCCCAGTACAACTAGATAATGCAGGAATTGTGGTAGTGGTTGCTTCTTCGTTAGTATAATTTACAAAACTACAAGTTGTGGCTGGATCAAGATTAATAGCTCCACATGGCTCATCATTACCTGGTACTGCATTAGAAGAGCTTGGCGAAAAATTGGCGGCAGCCACATTTTTATTGGCTATAGTAATACTACAACCTGTGTCAATAATTTCCTTTAAATACATAGCATCATCTACCCGCCAATGGTCTTTAAAACTAGCGGCAGTGGTTTGTAAAATACCAGTGGCATCGTTAAACAAGAGTTGGTTATTTACTATAGGGCTTTGCAATGAGGTAATGCCGCCTACCATTTGGTCAAGCATATTGCGATGCCCACTGCGTATAATGCGCATACTTACCTGCATAGCACTGTATGGGTTGCCTTTTGAATCCATAAAAGTAAACTTATCAGGGCCACC
Source organism: Ferruginibacter sp. (assembly GCA_043717975.1). Lineage (GTDB taxonomy): Bacteria > Bacteroidota > Bacteroidia > Chitinophagales > Chitinophagaceae > Ferruginibacter. The sequence continues at coordinate 3,839 of JAYSWO010000048.1, forward strand.
AGTTTTATTGGTATTTATAGCCCATATTTTATTGGCTCTATTTTTCGGTAATGCGCATAGCCCTTGGTCGCAGGAGGTTAACAGCGGCCCTGTTTGTAGAGGACTATACACATATAATTCATCACCACTTTCAAAATTTTTAAAATCTATTGTTTGCCCAGCTTGTACTGGGTTTTCTATAATACCATTTCTAAACGTAAGGTTATTGTAAATAACATCTATGTTTTGGTATGCGGGCCCCATGCCGCTATATGCCCAGTGCGCAGGGTAGGTAAAATTGTAAATGGGTTTATCGTGCTCATTGTTGGTGCGGGTAAGTAGTACATTACCAGTTTCTGCATCGTACAATAAATTTTTTGTGCTTACTTGGCTGCCTTTATCTATTACCACTATACTATCTAGCATACCAAAGTGGTTTATTACTTTTAGCAAAGCGGCAGATTTGTAATCGTTTTCTTCAAAAAAAACAGGGCTAAAAATTGGTGGTAATATTACAGGAAAAATACCAAATACTTGTAAGTCAATATTGATATTTACATTGGCACTTATGGTTTGCGAATTGTGGTTGCGCAAATCGGTCATTACTTCTATATCTCTGCCCAAAAGTTTAGGTTCTATTTTTCCATTTGGACTACTTACTGAAGGGAAAATATGATTAAACTTAAAAGTTTGGTTTGTAGCTTGTGTGGTATTATAATAATTTTCGGTAAAACTAATTCGTGCACCATTCGCACCTATGGTTTCTTGTCTTTGTATTTTACCATTCATATCATTAAGATCTACCTTAAAACCTTGACTGAGTGCAAAACTTTTTTGAGCATTAATACGTAAAATTTGTAGCACTTTGGGGCTTTCATAAAAATTAGCTCCTCCGTCGTTAATATCTTCTAAAAAAGTATTGTCTGATTTTGTTGGAAAATCTCTAGTGGTAAAAAAATCTGTAGTTGATATTCCAACCGCATTTTTTATAGTATCTCTATGCAATGGTAATACTTCTACATGGCTATAACCTACACTAGCAGACGGAAAAAACATTTCTGCTAGCGGCAATTCCACAGAGTTGTAATCGAACGGGCCTCCTTTATTGTGGTTGTAATAGGTCATCATTTCTCTATGCGGATTTTCCTCACCGCCAATGGCAGGCTCCCAAGATGCTACCCCACTGCTTATCGTTTCTAACTTATTATTTATTAATTCTCGTTTTGTGTATTTGTACTCCTGCCCATAAGTCGATTTTGCTTGGCCCGTCATGTTATTCCAGTTGTCGTTTATGGTAACTTTTTTTACCCGCAGCCCACCACCATATTTTGCAAAATAAGGATTGCTCAGTCTTAAAAATGATTTCTCCAAAACTACACTTTGGCACAAGCCTCTTCCTTTTAAAACATTATCTACTCCATTTAATAATTCCTTAAAAGACCCAATCATTCCAGCAAGTGCTTTTACCGTACCTACAATGCCTCCATCATTTACTGAGCCAGGAAAAGCTACGCCTGGTAAACTGTTTTTTGTAAACTGCAAAGCATACTGCACCATAGGTGTATGTTTTTCTAGATTTTTTACTTTTATAAAAATTTTATTACTCGTTGTTTGACCAGCTGGCGGATCTATCAATCCAAAACTTTCTATGTCTGCATACATGGCCACCATTTCGTTGCCCCCAACATAACCCGCTCCTTCAGCTGCCATTGGTATGGTCAGTTTTAGCATTATTTGTTTAGACACATTGGGGTAATTGCTGAAATATTTAGACTGCAATTCGTTGAACTGACTGGTAGAAGATTGTACTGTACTAATAGGTGTGGGAATTTGAGCATAAATATAATCGTACTCTGTACTAATGATTGAAGCGCCTATTTGAGATACGCCATACAAATTATTATTAGTAAACTGAACATTGGTAGGCGTATTTGTTGCACCAAACCCTGCTATCTGAAACATGCTAGCTGCCCTTCTATCTTGTACATAGGCATAATCATCTGCTTCGTAATCTATTTTTATTTTTCCGCCAGATGGTAAGCCAATGCTATCCATTACCCAAGCTGCTGCATATTTGTCGGCCTTTATTTTGTCTTGTACACTATACGAAAAATCTGCATTGGATAAACCACCCAAGTTGTTTGGTACACCACCTTCCTCAGCTGGTTTGTAATTACCCCAACGATCGTTGGATGTAAATTGGTAACCCGGATTTTTATCTGATGGATAATGAAAAGTATACTTATTTTTCTTCGTACGCTCGTTGCCATTGTAAGTGAAATAAATACTTCTCAAAGTTAATTTACCTTTGTTGGCATTTAAATCTATTGTAGTTCCATTAATGGTTACATTTTGTGCAACAGCACTATTGGTAGGTGTATTAGGGCATAATGAATAATCATATTCTAAATGCACTGTTTTTATTGGCTTTGCATTTGCACCTAATTTTACCAAATCGCCTTTGGAGTATAAAGAAATTTTACTTAGGCGCTGTGCACCATAGCTTGCATCTAATCCGCCTTGCATACCTAATACTTGTCTGCCATCTCTACGATCATTTTCTACAAAAAACCTTGCCACCATATTTTTAGATTCTACAGAGTACAAATACCATTGCTCTCTTTCGCCATAAGTATAATGTCCTTTATCATCTTGATTATATGTTTTCAACCCTTCACTATAGCTGGCTTTATTTTGTGCACTTGTAGGTGTTCTCCATTTTATTGGCTGCATTTGGCTATAATTAAATTTTACCGCATCGCCCATATCGTCTTCCGAAATGCCATTGCCAGTAAGATCTACATAATTTGGCGATACCAATTCTGTTAGTAAAAATGAGTGCGTATAAGCTGGCATCTCTTCTTTTTCTATAAACCAATCTTTATTTAGTCGGTTGCCGAGACCATCATCCGTACCCGGCTCATAGACTGTTAGCATAGTAGCGTTGTCAGCATTGGTTTTATTTATATTAAATGTAGCATCTACTTGCTTAGTATTGTACACAGGAATACCATACACATATTTTCTTCCATCACCACCCAATACATTTATTTCTGAAATATGGTGTGCTTTTCTGTATGTATTAGATCCTATATAATTAGGCGCTTGAGAATTTCTTTTAATTTTGTTAATTCCAGTATTACAATTACCAAAGGTAACTGGAGCTCCCCCTGTAGGAATATACGAATTGATTGTAGAATCAAATCCCACTCTACTGGCTTCTTCCGCATTTAAGCAAGTAATAACTTGTGTACGCTTATCTCTTCTATTCTTAATAACATTTTTTGTTTCTAAGGCAATATCGCTATGCAAATTATATTTAGAACTATTAAACTGTTCTAACTTGGGCAATAAGATTGTAGAAGGCGTACCATATCCTGCCATTTTTAATCTTACTAAATTTTCGCCGCCTACTGCATTTTGAAAATTAATGTCTGGTATCGTTTTTTCGCCAGGATTTTTAAAATAAACAGATTGATATGCTTCTTTTGATTTCTGAAAAGTAAGCATATTTTTTGCAAGGTTCCCCTGCTCCCATGAGCCTGCCACGGAAGGTGAAAAAACATATTCTAGGTTTACACCTACTTTACCAGCAAGCGGCCCAAGCCCAATATCAAAACCTACTTTGCCTGCATCATCTCTGGTGCTTACAGTAGCATCGTGCACATAGCCAAGGTCGCCACGGTATGCTCTAAAACTACCGCCCACTCCTTCGCCACTTATACTAAATACATCGTAGGTATAAGTTGGTATAGCTATGGTTGGGTTGTTTTTTGTAAAAACTCCATCTTGTAATCTATTAAAATCAAGTAAAGCATTAGCGTCATTATTTCCGTTTTGATAAAACATTACTCCATATGCTGGGTTTAGTGTAACCTTATCTTCATCTGCAATTCTTGAATTGGTATAATATCCATTTATAGATGCATGTGGGTGAATATAAAAAAGCTCTGTCCCAAATTGTAAGCTTGCAGAAATATTCAACCTACTCATTCTTGCACGGATACTTGGGGTAACGGATGGATATGCAAAGGAAATGTTTGAGCTCAAAACTGATAATGAGCCAAGAGATCTATTTGTTCCATGAATTCCTGATGCATCTTCGACTAGATTCTTTTTATCTGTTTTACTTTTAGAAACTTCTGCATCTATATGTAAAGATTGAAGACCTACACGAGAGTTATATCCAACACTTGCACCCAATGAACCACTAGTTGATGATCCATCAACTGCAGCTTTACCTTTTAAAGAAAGCCCAATAGATGGGGTAAATGTAGCCCCACCTTGTGAACTTAAATTTAAACCAGCACCTATAGAAAGCGTACCAGTTTTATCATCCCCCATTTTTGATGATAATTTCACTTTGGCATTTATTCCAAAGTCAGTACCTACACCTCTTTGGTTATTAAAATTTATCCCAAAATTTGCCCCAAATCCAGCTGGAAAACCTACAAGTTCCACACCTGCACCAAGGCCTACTCCCCATGTTCTATCATCTCTCATCGAAAGGGTTTTGGTAACGATATCCGTACCATTAAAATCATCTGGCACACCACGCATATTGCGCATTATGGTACCTGGGTTTATATTCCAGCCAAGGCCTGCCCAGCTGGCTTCCTGATCCATAGTAATACCGCTATTGTAAAAAATATTTACAGGATAGCCACCTACATCTAGCAGTGGAATATTGTACGACATGTCACCACTAAATAAATCCACCATGTTATCTGCACCTACCGGTTTAAAAGCCCCCATCTCCGGTTGGCCAGGACCACCTATAAATGGTTTATTGTTTATCTTTTTGGGGGTATTGTATTTTGCAAAATTTGTATTCTTTTTTAATGGATTGTTTTTGGTTGGCGCATTTATTAGCCTTGGCTTCTCCATCTTGTTTATTGGAGTTATATTTCCTTGCGGCGCCGCAAATGGCTTTATTACATTTGTTTTATTTTTTGAATGATAGCCGCTGCCACTATTGTAGCTATAACCTTTTGTGTCATTGTATGCACTTGCTTTCATTGGTATTATACCACCAATTATAAACAAAGTCATAAAATAGATAGCTATTTCTTGTTGGTGTTTAGATAGTCTGTTCAGCATATTCTCTTATATATTTATCAAAAAATGATTTGTTTGTATTTATTTTTTATCGGTATACTTTACCACAAAACGAATGGTAAAAATTTCCCCTCTGCTATTGATGAGCTGCGCCATATACACTTTTTTCTCATCTAATTTCATTAAGCCCTTTAGATTTTTCTCTATATAATTATCGCCTATTATTAATTTTGAAGCAAAAGAGTTTGGCTTCTTATCCTTGTTTGTATTTGTTAAATCGACTATTTGAATATCCACTTTTTCATCTGCAATTTCATTTCTATATAAAACTTTTAATACGCCATCTTGCGCCACTGCTAGTTCATTATTGTTCATTTTCATTTTAGAAAAAGAACTCCCTAATTCAATTTTTGGATTTGTATTTTCATGTACTTGAAACACCCACACTTCACTTTTCCCAGCATAGTTTCTATCATCTTTTGCTACTACTTGCCATGCATACCATTTGTCTTTTTCAAAATTGACAGCTGCTCCTGTGTATGCAAGGTTGTTTACAGGTATGTTGGGCTCTGTATAAAAAGGCAAATTTTGTTGCATGGCTTCTTCAGCTTTTTGCCCAGGTTGTATTTCTGTAATCATTACTTCATAATCTAATCTGCTAAAAAGATTTAATGGCGCTGGTGGTATCCATGAAAATTGAGAAGGCGATACTTCCAATAGTGCACTATCCGCAGGCATAATAAGCATTGGTGGGCTGAGTGGCTCCACATCAAAAGCCACACACTCTTCAGCTAATGGCACTTTGCCATTGATGGTAAGCCTATAGCAAGCTGTATAATTTCCTATTGGTATAAACTCATCCCGTCTGTTTGCTGCTGTTGAAATATAATTGTATTGTAGTGGTGATAGTAAAGAAGAATTTAATTGTTTTGCTCCTGCAGTCAAAGAAAATTGCCCCGTAGCAGCTGTCAGTACTTCTAGTCCACTTAACCTATCTCGTAGCGTAAGTTCTATCCTACAACTATAGGTGTCGCCCGATGTATTGATGACAGCAATATTCCACAAATTATTTTTTTGAACTATACCTGCTAGCGGTAGTATGGGTTGAATACTAACTTGTGCAATGGCATTTTGCAACGCCGCAACAAAGATTAAAAGCAATAAATATTTTTTCATAAATTCATTTATTTATTATTTACCATTTACTTAAAAATTCAACCCCCTTCCTTTGTTCAACCTTTTAACCTTTTGCTCTCTGCACTTTTACGACTACTTTGGTGAACATGTTCCCATTTTAAAAAAACCAATTCAACTTTTCAACCATTTTAAACTACATTCAACTTCTTCCTAAAATTCCCTACTAAAGGTAACCCTCCCCATATCTACAGGTAATAAGTTTCTACTATACCCAGGTAAGAAAATTTTATCGTATTGAATTTGCAGCACACCTATTTTCTTCAAGTATACGTTTAACCCTGCTGTGCCGCCCCACAATGTTTCTGTATGGTTTACTCTATTCCATTTTGCACTAGCAGATATTGATAATTTATTTTTGAGTTGATAGGTTAATACCGGCTCTATGGTGGTTTGTTGTAAAAAAGATTGATCTGTAAGTGTTACGATTCCTTGTAAAATAAAGGGCTCCAGATTTACACTGTGGTTAAGTGTAAGTGAAGATGCATTGTAATAAATAAATCCTGTATCGCTACCGCTGTTATAAAATTTGGTATAAGTAGCATTGGTATTCATGCTTAATTTATTTACAAAATAAGAATGGCTTATAATAGCATTGAGCGTATTGTATCTGTTTTCGTACAATACATTATTATCGCTAAGCGTTAATTGTGATGATGGATAATACCCAGCAGAAACAAATGGATATTTTGGCACTCTTGCTGTTACTTGAAACGATTTAAACACATTTGTGTTTGAAAAATCAGGTGCAGCTATCGGGCTATTAAAATCATTTTTTCTTATAGCTGCATCTACTAAAATTCTTTTCTTCCAAATAGCTTGTGAGACTTTTAGCATCCAAGCATCTTGCTTATTGTTTGTAGGCAAAAGAGTAAAAGATTGAAATTCCTCACCTGTTTTTCTGTAATACCCATTTACCTTGGTATTGCCATAATCACTAAATAGTTTTATGCCAAATGCCTCGTTGGTATTATTGTTAAAATCTAATGTTTTTGTTTTTAACGTTGGTGAGGTAGAACGTGCATACTCTCCAATTACGTAATTGTGTTCGTCTATTTTTTTTCTTGTTTCTAAAGAAAACCCAGAAATTCTTTGGGTAGCTGCATCTGTAGGGCTTGTTTGGGTAAGCAATGCTTTTTGCCCAGCATAATAAGTTACGATAATATTGTTTTTATCTTTTTTACCAAACCCTGCTCTTATTAAGCCTACAGATTGGTTGCTGCCGGCATAATTGCCTTTTACAATATAATCTCTAAAGCGATAATTTACTTTACCAGCTGCTGCCGCAAAATAAATATTGTTAGGATTCATTTCAATATTAAGCCCTGTGAGCGAAATATTTTTTACGGTAAGTTCCGAATAATCTATCCAGCTTCTTCCAAGCCCAATTTGTTTTATAGACAATAGCAACCTTTGCAATGTGGGTATTTCTTTTATAGAACCTCCTGATTTTTGCAAATAATCTTCTAGTTTATTTTTGTCCGAAATAGCGCCTATTAGTCTTTTTACTTTTTGTAAAGAATCTGTAATGCCTTTTTGGTATAATTTTAATTTTTGTTCTGCTTGGGCTACTTCTTTTTGTAGTTTTTCAAGTTCTTGTTTTTTGGCTGCTGCCTTTTTTGTTACAAGCTTCATTAAACTATCAGCCTTGTTGGCTTCATCAGCTATATTTTTTTCTATAAATGCTTTTGCAATATTTTCTGCCGAGTCTTTAATTTTAGTAGCGCCATTTCTTAGCATTTTTTCTCTATCTGCTACAAGCTCTGTTGCGCTTTTAATTATACTATCCGTTTTGGGCGTATTTAATCCATTCAATTTTTTAGTGCCTTCATTCTCCAATTTATCAAAAATATCTTTTGTATTTACTACATTACTCCTTATTTTTCTTTCTTTTTCCTCTACCAATTCTTGTGGGCCAGATGTTTTTAATAATTGTGTTTTTAAAGCATCTAGTTTTTCTACTTTTGTTTTATAATCTTCGTACAGTTTTTTATACTTTTCTTCTATTTCTTGTTGCTTTGCTTGTACTTTTTTATTTATTTTATCTTTTGCATTTAAGTCAGTAAAATTGCCAATATTTTTTAGTAAACCGTCTTTTTCTCTTTGGTACAATTGTGCAGGTGTAAGGCTTAGTGCTTTGTTCAATAAAAATTTATCAGCCCCTGTACGCATATCTCTTTTTATGTTTTCTAGCATTTGCGCTTGGCGAAACTGAAATGATACATCAGTAGCATTGCTAAAAAAATCTGAATTAGAACGGCGACTGGTAAGGTAAACCGTGAAAGGATATTTTTCTTTCAACATAAAATCCAACCTTGTTTTTACCGCATGCTGCATTACATCATTTTCTGCAAAAGGTGTATCAATATAACTTCTGTAATTAAAAAAATAAGTAATGTTGCCATGTACAGTAAGAAACTTTTCTTTTTCAATGGGTGGCTCTATCCGTATTCTTTCCAATACAACATCTACAGCAGGATTAGGCATAAAAAAACTGTTGCTTATTTTTTGCCTACACTTACCCAAAGCTGGCTGCGATATAAAAATACCAGAGTCTGTTTTTATAAATGTCGCTTTGTCTATTAATGCATTACCATCCTCGCTTACACCAACCTGTGCGTATGCGCTATGCATACACAACATTGTAATGGTTAATATAAAAGTTTGGCGAAATAGCATTCTTAAATAGCAGTTAGTTGTTGTAGTAAAATAAAATGTAGTTTATTTATCTCCGTTTACTTTTTGCTTTAGCTCCTCATTTTCTTTAGCCAATACCTCTACCTTTTTATTAAGCTCTATCATATAAAGTGTAAGCTCTTCTACTTTTTTTAACAAAACGGTTTGGTTATCGCCAAGGTCTATGCCTTTTTCTTTTACTTCTGCGGCAGATGGTACGCCCTCTAAATGTTTATGTTTTGTTATGTATGCTTCTACTTCTGCAAGGGTTGGAAGTTTGTTGGTTGGTTCAAAAACATAATCGGGCCAAGTACCTGTAAGTCTTACAGTAGCTTTAGTAAACAACGCTGTACCATTTACTGCCAAAGCATGTGTACCAGTATTTAATCCTGTCATATTACCAATAAGCACTCTACTGTTGGCACTAGAGGCATAAATATTTTGGTTGGTTACAATATTGCCATCTTTCACTTCCAATTTTGTGCTTGGATTTGCTATGCCTATCCCAAAATTGCCATTAGCTAAAATAGTAGCATATTCGATTCCAGAAGTTTTAAATACTAAACGTTGCGCATCCGTAGTACCAATAAAATTATTCGTTGAATTTGTTCCTGTATTTCCTAATAACCCCCATGCAGTATTAGTAATTCCATTGGCATAGTTAGGTATATTTAATGTGTTAGCAGAAAATGTTGCTGCCCCGCTTGTACCAATTGTTGTAAGCGTTATGTTAGCCTGCTTTGTCGCTAAATCTGCTATCAAATTGGTTACTTGGCTTTGTGTAATAGTACCAGTAATTGTAGCCGCAGTGCCTGTAGTGTTTTGATTCAAAATAGGAAAATTTGTTAACCCAGCTGCACTTCCCGTGGGTGTTAAATAATCTGTACCTGCTGTAGCTGCACTTATTGTTGTGCCATTACTTTTTACCAAACCGTTTATTGCTTTTACTACAGGGTCAGTTTCTGTTGTTATTCCCCCAACTCCATTTGATGCAGCTGTTATCAATCCTTTTACATTTACGGTAATATTGGCGTTGGTAAAACTTCCCACATTTGCATTTACTGTTGCAAGTGATAATGCTGTACTTCCTGTAACGTCTCCCGTGTGAGTAGCATTTGAAACTAAACCACTATATAATGTATTGGGTGCATTGTCGCCAGTATTTGCACCATTTACATTACTTAAATTACTACCTGTAACCGTTCCTGTAGCAGCAACTGATGTTGGTGTTATAGCTCCCAAAGATAGGGTGATGGCTGGTGTGGTAGTTGATGTGGCAACTGTACCGCTAATACCATTAGCAGTAACTATAGATGCATTTGTTACAGTTCCTGTACCCGTTACTGTAGCCCATGTTGGGGCAGCTGTACCATTAGATTTTAATACTTGCCCACTTGTGGCAGCAGATTGAGTTGGCAAAAGTGCTGTTAAAGCCGCAGCTGCAGTAGTAGCTCCTGTACCACCATTTAATATTGGTAAAGTCCCGGTAACCTCAGTTGCAAGGTTTGCTTGTCCCGTTGTAAATCCTGTACCATTGCCTCGTAGTAAACCATTCAATGCTGTAGTAATGGTAAAAGTACCAGAATTAGTTATTGTTGCAGGTGCTACACTAAAACCAGTAGGGACAGTTAATCCAATACTTGTTACCGTACCTGTACTACCTGTAATTGCTGCAAACTCATAAGCAGTATTAGCCGCATTTCTTCTTAAATATTGTGATGCAGCTCCTGCGACTGCAGTAGTTGCCGCTGTGCCATTCCCAATTAAAACACCAGTATTTGCTATTGCACCAGTACCACCGTTTGCAACTGGCAGTGTTCCTGTAATACCTGTAAAACTTGGTGTAGCCCAAGTAGGGACACCCCCCTGAACTGTAAGCACTTGGTTTAGTGCTCCAATTGTACGCTTACTTAAAACATTTGCAGCCGAAGCATATATAATATCACCTGTTGCATATGTGGAAAAACTTGTACCACCATTTAATATGGGTAAAATACCTGATAAATTGGTTAAGTCTGTATAGGCAATTGTTTTACGTCCTAAAGCTGTTGTAGGTGTAAAAAGTAAGCTAGTACCATTATATTCCATCGCACCAGCTAAAGGAGTTGTAAGATTTACTCCTGTCGTAAATAATAAAGGAGCAGCTGTAGATGTACCTGACTTTATATGTAATAACGATAATGGAGTAGGCACGCCAATACCTATATTACCATTATTAATAACACTAAAATAACTAACAGTACCTTTATTTATTCCAAATGTAAAAGTAGTTCCTAGGTCAATTACTGGACTAGTAGAAGTAATAGTACCACCGAGTCTTACAACTGCCGCTGCACCTGTACCACCAGTATTTGTAAGACCATTGTTGAAAGTTTGTGCTTGTGCAGTCAATATCCCTGCGCAAAAAGTGAATAGGAAAAATAATTTTCTCATTTGCTTTGTTTTAGTTGTTATATCTTAAGTAATTTTTTAAAAAATGGTATTGGTAGTTATATGTAGTGTTAGAAAATATTAGAAAGGGAGAAATTGTGTAAGATAGATGTGTAGCTGTTTTGGAAGAAAAAAGATAAAAAAGAAGAAGATTGATAACCGGAAATATTGCATGAGAATATGCAATAAAAAAGGTAGTAAAAAATAAAATCAAGGCTAGGGTACTTAGCATTCTGAAAACGGATTAATTAGTTTTGTGGCTACAAGATATAGAACAATTTCTAATTAACAAAAAATTATGATAAAATAAAATGATACACACATGCCTCTGCTAAAACAAATTACAAAAAAGAATTTACTAATATGCTTATTTTTCTTAAACAAAGTAAAGAAGGTAATAATGTTTTTGCCGTTTCTCAAACTACAGATTCTACCACAGCT
>JAYSWO010000471.1:0-3053 GCA_043717975.1 Ferruginibacter sp.
AGCCCCCTAAATCCCCCGAGGGGGGACTTTGGATATCGCATTGAAAAAATATTAATATAACTTAACAAATAGAACAATGGTTACTGATCCGATAGCAGATTTTTTAACAAGAATTAGAAACGCACAAATGGCTAATCATCGTATCGTAGAGATACCTGCTAGCAACTTGAAAAAGCGTATTACTGAGATTTTGTATGATAAAGGTTATATCCTTAAATACAAATTTGAAGAAGATAAAAAGCAAGGTGTAATTAAAATAGCGTTGAAATATGATGCTACTACCAAATTACCTGCTATACAAAGTTTAGAAAGAATTAGCCGCCCAGGTTTGCGTACTTATGCAAAACCAGATGAATTTAAGCGTGTAAAGAATGGATTAGGCGTTGCCATCATTTCTACTTCTAAAGGTGTAATGACAGATAAAGAAGCTAAAGTACAAAATGTAGGCGGAGAAGTTCTTTGCAACATTTACTAAGCAATAGACTAGCCAAAATATGAAAATGGTTTTGGTTTTATATAGAATGATAATTAAGCCGAACTATACAGGCTGAACACTTTCGAAAAACATTTTCAATTTTTATAAAGCATACAAATAAGCAATTATGAGTCGTATAGGAAAAAAACCGGTTGATATTTCTTCGGGAGTTACAATAACGGTAAATAAAGAGAACGAGATTACAGTAAAAGGTCCAAAAGGTGAATTGAAGCAATTGGTAGATCGTGATATCATTGTAGATATACAAGGTACTACTGTAGAGCTGAAGCGCCCGACCGATCAAATCCGACACCGTGCAATGCATGGTTTGTATCGTTCACTTGTGAACAATATGGTGATAGGTGTTACAGAAGGATTTACAAAAAAATTAGAATTGGTGGGTGTGGGTTATAAAGCGGCAAACACAGGCAATATTCTTGATTTATCTTTGGGGTATTCTCATAATATTTTGCTTGAAATTCCAAAAGAGTTAAAAGTAACTACATTACAAGAAAAAGGTAAGAATCCAATAATAACATTAGAAAGTGTGGATAAGCAATTATTAGGTGCTGTTTGTGCTAAAATTAGAAGCTTACGTAAGCCTGAGCCGTACAAAGGAAAAGGTGTGAAATTTGTAGGAGAAATATTAAGAAGAAAAGCTGGTAAGTCGGCTGGTAAATAAAGTTGGTTGATTAGCTGAATGGTTGATTTTAAATTTAATGTCAATTTTCAAAAACTAATCACTGATAAACTAATAACAAATCAACTAATTCTTCGGCAGAATCGAGGAATGTAAAATAAAATAAGATGAACAACAAATCGCAGGCTAGACAAAAGATACGCTATCGCATTCGTAAGAAGGTGAATGGTACAGCATCTACACCACGCCTTACTGTTTTTAGAAGCAATGCAGATATTTATGCTCAATTGATTGACGATGCAACGGGAACAACGATTGCAGGTGCATCATCTAGACAAAAAGATATTACTGCACAAAAAGCGCCTAAAGTAGAAAAGAGTAAGATGGTAGGTGAGTCTATCGCTAAAAAAGCAATAGAGCTTGGTATTGAAAAAGTAGTATTTGATCGTAGTGGTTATATCTATCATGGTCGTGTAAAAGCGGTTGCTGATGGCGCAAGAGAAGGTGGATTGAAATTCTAATTCTCGTATCGAATTTTTAAAAATAGTAAATCGAAATAATGGCAAACGTAATTGCAAATAAAATGAAAGCCGGCGACCTAGAGTTAAAAGAAAAGGTTGTTTCTATTAACCGTGTGGTAAAAACTACCAAAGGCGGACGTGCATTTAGTTTCTCAGCTCTTGTAGTTGTTGGAAATGGTGCAGGAGTAGTAGGTCATGGTCTTGGTAAAGCAAAGGAAGTACAAGAGGCTATCACAAAAGGAATTGAAGATGCAAAAAAGAATTTAATAAAAGTTCCAATCATGCATGGTACCATACCTCACGAACAATTGAGTAAAGAAGGTGCCGCAAAGGTTTTAATAAAGCCAGCTGCTCATGGTACGGGTGTAATAGCAGGAGGTAGCATGCGTGCTGTATTGGAAGCTGCAGGTATTACAGATATTCTTGCAAAGAACCTTGGTTCTGCTAACCCTACAAACGTGGTGAAAGCTACATTTAAAGCATTGGCTACTTTGCGTGAACCAATTGCAGTTTCTAGAACTCGTAATATTTCTTTGAAGAAAGTTTTTAACGGATAAATTAATATTGAGTACCTAGTACTGAGTATATAGATAAAACACAATAGTGATGAAAAAAGTAAAAGTAACCCAAGTAAAAAGCGTAATTGATAGATCTGAGCGTCAAAAAAGAACAATGGAAGCTTTGGGTTTAACAAAAATGCACAAAACAGTAGAGAAAGAAGCTACACCACAAATAGTAGGTATGATTGCGAAAGTAAGTCACCTAGTAAAAGTGGAGGAAGCATAAACGAAATAGGCAAATATTGCTAATGTGCAATTATGCCAATTAATACACAATTTTGCACATTTGCAATATTTGCACATTTGCATATTTTTTAAAAGCGAGCCCCGAATGCTTTCGAGGCGTAAGTAAAAAACAAAAGCAATATGAATTTACATTCTTTAAAGCCTGCAAAAGGCGCTACACACAAAGCTATCAGAATTGGTCGTGGTGAAGCTAGTGGTAAAGGTGGTACATCTACAAAAGGTAACAAAGGTGGACAAAGTCGTGCCGGTTACAAAAGCAAACCAGGTTTTGAAGGTGGTCAAATGCCAATTCAACGTCGTGTTCCAAAGCGTGGTTTCAAAAATATCAATCGTGTAGAGTATGTAGCACTTAATATTGGTAAAATTGACCATTATGCTGAGAAATATGGTATTACGGAATTTACTTTGCCAAATTTATATATCAACGGACTTATTAGCCAAACTGCTAATGTAAAGTTACTAGGCAATGGCGAAATAAAAGGAAAATTCACTTTCAAAGTGAGTGCTGCAAGCGCAAAAGCCATAGCGGCTGTTGAAGCTGCAGGAGGTACTGTAGAAATAGTGAAATAATTTACCGATATTTGTTCGACCCACGTAAAACGTTGGGTCTT
>JAYSWO010000472.1:0-3036 GCA_043717975.1 Ferruginibacter sp.
GCGAATATTGTGTTCTAAAGTTTTTCATAGTGTCGCTATAAATTAAATTACCCTTAGAAATAATGGCCAACTCATCACAAAGCAGATCCACCTCACTCATAATATGCGAAGAAAAAATAATGGTTTTGCCTTCTTGCTTGCATTGTTTTATTAATTCGATAATGCTATTTGCCGTTATTACATCGAGACCAGATGTAGGTTCATCAAAAATAACAATGCTCGGGTCGTGTATCATACTGCGGGCAATAGATACTTTTTGTTTCATACCTGTGCTCATTTGTGCAATTTTCTTTTTTGAAAATTCATGAATGCCCAATTGTGTAAAAAGCTTATCTTTTCTTTGTTCAAAAATGGTTTTATCCATACCATGCAAATCTGCAAAGTATTGTACTGTTTCGCCTGGTGTTAGTCTATCGTATAAGTTTGTAGAGCCAGTGAGAAAACCAATTTTTGTTCGCACTTTTTCAGGGTTGTCTATCACACTTTCTCCACCTATAATAATATTGCCTTGCGTAGGTTTTAGTATGGTAGATATCATGCGCAGCGTAGTGGTTTTGCCTGCGCCATTGGCACCAAGCAAAGAAAATACGCTACCCGGTGTGCAGGTAAAGCTTACATCTTTTACAGCAAAAATAGAGGCTGCATTGGTTTGTAATTCTTTTTGCTGTTGCTTGCTTAGGTTGTATTGTTTGGAAATGTTTTGTACTTGAATCATAGAAGTTAATGTTGGTTATGATTTTTATAACTGTAATATATGTGCAGTAGGTTTTTAAGTAAGCCGGTTTGTTATGAGCGGTAAAAAATGGGTTTTAATGTAATTATAAGATGTATTTTGCATTTAGCTTTTTTGGGATGCAAACTTTAACGACCTTAAAAAAGACAGTGCCATAAAGTTATATCAAAGACAAATGTCCGATTTCTAAAGTTAAATAGACAAATATTTATTTAATTAGTTTTAAAGCAACCTTAAATATGAAAAAGATTTTAATTTTAATTTGTTGTGTTACTTGCATTGTTTTGCAAACAAAATCACAGGTTTTCAATAAGAATGTAAACTATGATAGCCTTCTGGTAAATACTTGGCAGACTAAAAGTGTAAAAATTGATGGCAAAGAGATTAAAATAACTGAAGCCCAAAAAAATAGTAGAATAGTATTTCATAAAAATCATACTTCTGAGAATAAAACTGATGACTTAACAGAAAGAGGCGAGTGGAGTATTGATAAAGCGAATATGACTTTAAAAGTTACTGTAGATTTGCTCCCATTGGAGGAACCTGTTATGTTTAAAATTATTTCTTTAACAAGTGTCAAATTTATTTTTAGTATAAATAATGAAGAAGGGAAAACTATTATTTTTACAACTGTTCCTGCAAAAACATAGAATCTTAAATTGGAAGAACTAATTTATCTAGTGTCTTTAGAATCTTATTACATGATTCTTTTATTTCTTCCTCGCTAATATTTAATGGTGGACAAACCCTAAACGCATGTGCACAAAATAAAAACCAATCGGTAAATACGCCTTGCTCTATAAGTGTATCTATTATTTTTTTATTGGTTTCAAAGCTATCAAACTCCACGGCCATCATAAGCCCTGCACTGCTAATATTTTTTATAGATGGATGTGTAAGTAGTGAACGAAACATTTTTTCTTTTTTAAAAACGTCATCTATTAATTTGTCTGCTAACAAAACTTGTAACCCTGCTAGGCCTGCTGCGCAACTTACCGGATGCCCACCAAAAGTATTGATATGACCAAGCACAGGATTGTGTGTAAACGAATCCATTATTTTTTTATCGGATACAAATGCGCCGAGTGGCATGCCGCCGCCGAGTGCTTTGCCAAGCAATAAAATATCAGGCACTACATTAAATTGTTCAAAAGCCCACAATGTACCATTTCGCCCAAAGCCACATTGTATCTCATCTAGCACGAGTAGTGTGCCTGTATGTGTGCAACGCTCACGTAAGGCAAGTAACCAATTTTTTTGCGGTTTTAATATACCTGCCTCGGCTTGTATGGTTTCTGCAATAACACATGCCGTGCGTTCGGTTATGTTTTGTAAATCTTCAAAATTATTATATCGAAGTTGTAATACATCTGGCAGCAATGGACGAAAGGCTTGTTGCCAATACTCGCTGCCCATTACACTTAGTGCACCTTGGGTACTGCCATGATAGCTATTTTTAAAAGAAATGATTTGTGAGCGATTGGTATATCGCTTGGCTAGTTTCATAGCACCTTCTGTAGCTTCGCTACCGCTGGCAGTAAAAAAAACGGAATTTAATGTAGCTGGTAAATTGTCCGTTAATGCTGTTGCATATTCTACTTGTGGGTTTTCTACTAACTCGCCATACACCATTATGTGTAAGTATTTATCGGCTTGGTCTTTTATGGCTTGCACTACTTTTGGGTGCCTGTGGCCAACATTGCAAACGCTTATGCCTGCAATTAAATCGATGTATTCTTTACCATCGGCATCCCACATTTTGCTGCCTTCTGCTTGCACAATGTTTAAGCATAATGGTGCGTCAGATGTTTGTCCTACATGATTGAGAAAAAGTTGGCGGTTGGTCATGGGGCAAAGGTAGAGATAAGATTTAAGATGATAGATTTGAGGTTTAAAATTTTTGAAAATAGTAAGATCAATTGTTGTATTGTTTAATGTTGAATTCTTTTATGCTTTATGAATTGCTTCGTGCTTTAAGAATTGCTTCGTGCTTTATCAATTGCCTCGTGCTTTAGCACGAGGAAAAAATTGAAAATTGTATTTGGGCTTTAGCCCATTCTGCTTTTCGGCTTTAGCCACCTGCAGTTATTTTTTAAAAAGCTGTGATTAGTTTTTATTAAGATAAGAATGGCTAAAGCCGAAATACATTTTGGGCTAAAGCCCATATCGACTATAATTTTTCTCTCTGCCCTAAAGGGCAGAGCTATTCAAAGCCAAAACTTTTAAATTAATTCCCATTTCCAATAATTTATGGAATTGCCCTAGCGGATTGAAATAACAATAATAAATAAAATCGTTAGATT
>JAYSWO010000473.1:0-3036 GCA_043717975.1 Ferruginibacter sp.
TAGCTACTTTTACTTTTATAGCAAAAGATAATGAACAATTATATTCTTCAACTGCTGCTGTTGTAAAAATACCTGTGTATAATCAAGCTCCAAGTGTACCTGATTTTGTAGCTCCACCTATGAATAATAAGTTACCTCGTACTACCATCCAAGCAATACAAGGAAGCGACCCTGATGGTGCGGCTCTTCGATATGGTACAATAGTTTCGGTGCCTGATTCCCTACAATATGGAAAATTATTTTTGGGTACAGTTTTAGTAGTTCCTGGTACAGTAATTCTTCCTGCAATGGCTAACCAGCTTAAATTTTGGCCTGCTGCAAATAGTAAGGATACAGCAATATTTGCATATACTATCACTGATGAAGGTTACTTATCGGATCCAACACCTGGGTTATATAAAATACCAATTGTATCGGCCAATGATTTACCAATATCTAGAGATACTACAATGGCAGCAATAAATGCTAGTCCAGTTTCTAATAATTGTTTACCACTAATAGGTATAGATTTAGATGGCACCATAGAAGGTTTTGTAATTACAAATTTACCCGCATCTACAGAAGGTACTCTTTATGTAAACAATTTACCAGCTGTTGCAAACCAAATAATATCGACCTACAGTGCTACAAAAATATCATTTATACCAAATGGAAACTTTGCAGGAATGAGTTTTTTCAAATACAAAAGTTTTGATAAGGAAGCTGGTTTTTCTGCAATAGTAAAACAGAATATTCCAATTATAAATACATTGCCAATAGCAGTTAATAAAACCATTGCAGAAGTTAAAAAAGGTTCCACCATAAAAATACCTTCTCCATTTGGGACAGATATTGATGGAGTGGTTACGAGTTATAAAATTGTTACTTTACCATTACTAGGTATAATTCAAGTAGATCTTTTGGGTACAAATTCTTATACAAATATTATTGCCAATCAAAGTTTGACAATAGATCAAGCAAAGCGTTTAAGGATAATAACTGGAAGTGTTTTAGGTACTACAACTTTTACTTTTAAAGCAATTGATAACATTAATGGAGAAAGTTTTAATGCAATCTATACCATTCCTATAACTTCTAACACAATAAATCAAATACCTGTAGCTAATACAATCGTTTCAAATGATATTGTTTCAAATGCAGTGGCAACATCTATAAATCCTTTAACGGCTTTTGATGTGGACGGTACTATATCGTCATATAGAATATTATCAATACCGCCTGAATATTATGGTACACTGTGGTACAATATTTCTGGCTCAATTTATGATTCAATAATTATTGGAGATAAGCCAATTACGGTCGCTCAAGCTGCTACTCTAAAATTTAAACCATCAGCTTCTTTTGCTGGAGTTGTAAAGTTTACATACAATGCATATGATAATGATGGTTCAATAAGTAATTTGGCAACCTACACTATAAACGTTCAAAATCAAGCGCCAGTTACAACTACTATTAATAATTCACCAATTTCTAGTAATGCGGGTGCTACTTTTTTACAAGCATTGCATGCTACAGATGATGGTAGTATTGAAAATTATATTATTACTTCTTTGCCAGCACCACAAGCTGGGCTATTATTAATGGATGGTAGTGCCATAATATTAGGGCAATCAATTCCGATCATGTATGCAAATAGAATTGAGTTTGATCCAAATAGCGGTTTTACAGGAAATGCAACCTTTACTTATACTGCAAAAGATAATAATGGAGGTGTAGATAATTCACCGGCATTGGTTGCAATACCTGTAATTAATTTTTTACCAGTAGCCATTGATAACAATAGCCAAGTAATTACAAATGCAATTGGTACAGGAGCAAAATCAATACCTAGTTTAACAGGTTATGATAATGATGGTACAATAGCATCTTATACGATTTTGACTTTACCTTCAAATGGAACTTTGTATCTAAATAATAGTGCTCTTAATAGTATAACTGCTGCGGGTTTAGTAATAACACCAACGCAAGCATCCCAATTATCTTTTAACCCAATTGATAATTTTAGTGGAATTACTTCTTTTAGATATACGGTAACAGATAATCTAGGAGGAGTTGGTGCAACTATTGCTACATATCAAATATTTGCAAATGTACCTCCTGTAACTACAAGTATAATCAATGCGGGTTTCCCTGAAAATACAATTTCACAACAACCTATATCAGCCTTAATTGCCACAGACGATGTAAATATTTCTTACTATACTATTTTAAGTTTACCTGCATCTACAGATGGAACTTTATACTTAAATGGCGTACCCGTAACTTCTTTAACACAAGTCGAAAATTTAAGTACAAGTCAGGCATCACAACTTAGCTTTTTATCTAGTGCAACTTTTAAGGGAGCTATTTTTTCATATACAGCTACCGACAATCTAGGTATTATAGATGTTACACCTTCTATTTTTGTTATACCGAATTATAATGCTGTTGTATTACCAATAAAATTATTAAATTTTTCAGGCACAAAAGTAGAAAAGGATAATATACTCCATTGGAGTACATCACAAGAGCAAAATGCAAAGCATTTTGAGATAGAGCATAGTCTTGATGGAATTTCGTTTACAACTGTAGGAATTGTAACCGCAAAAGGAAATTCAAATAGTATTGCTGATTATTCGTTTTTACATAAAAATGTAGCTGATGGAAAACATTATTACAGACTCAAATTAGTAGATGTAACTAGTAGTAGATCATATTCCGATATCATATTAATAAATCGAAATGGCGTTGCAACTTCGGAAATAATCAATATTAATCCTAATCCATTTAACGATAAATTTACTGTTCATTATCTATCGGAATCTAATAGTGTAATCACTTTATATTTTGTAAATACCACCGGTAATATTGTATTGGTTAAAAACTTTAAAGTAAATAAAGGAAGCAATATGTTGTATGTAAATAATATAATTGGGATAGCCTCAGGAGAATATTTTATCATAATAATGGATAGTACAAAAAAACTGAGTACGAAAATTATTAAAATATAATATATAAAAAAATATAGTTAAATAGATTTGATCTTTATTCTATGAA
>JAYSWO010000474.1:0-7551 GCA_043717975.1 Ferruginibacter sp.
AAATTGTTTAAGACCACTTATGGTTAAAATATCTTTTACTGGGTTAGGGAAAATATCTAATGATTTGGATGATTTGTGTACAAGTAAAATGATATTGGAATATGTAAAGCGCCCATCCTTTTCAACCATCTTTAAGCGATAAAAATAATTGACTTCCTTTTCCTTAATAGCATTTATAAAACGATACACATTATTACCATTGCCTTCTGCATTTACTATTCCAATTTTATCAAACAAACGTCCATCAAAACTTTGTTCTATTTCAAAATGTTTTGTATTGACCTCATTGGCTGTTTTCCATTGTAATACATGCTTATTGTTTTGTATTGTACCGGTAAACGAAAGAATAGTTAAAGGCAAAACGGTACTGCATACACCGCTCGTGCTTGTAATCTCCGATACCATTACATCTTCAATATAATAATAAGCAAGTAAAGATGTACTGATGCAACCTGCAAAAGTTCCTCCACTTAATAATTGGCTTGTATCACTTACCATTAAGGTATTTGTTAAGGTATTGTTTTTAAAATTTCCAATGATAAGGTGGGTATATGGTTGATCGGCAATAAAAACAGCGGATATATTTACCCAGTCTTTTTTATTGGTTAAAAAAACATTGTTTGCTGATGTTACCTGTGGCATAAAATTTAGCGTCGTACTTTGCAACAGGTTTGTGGCACCTACACGTAATGCCATACCAATATTATCGATGGCGATGGGAGAAAAATCTGATAAGCTAACATACATGCTCAGAATATATCTTTTGCCTGGCTGCATGGGTTCTGATAATTGTGTTTGCAAATATTCCCTGTAAGAAGAGGATCCTGATAAATAAGCAATTAAACCTGCGTACCCTTTTCCATTTCGTGCAGATTGATTTCCAAAACATAAATTATTTGGTACGTCTACCGCACTGCCGGTTGTGTTTACAGCGCTAAAAAAATCGCTCGTGCCAAGCGCTGTTAAGGTTCCACAACCATTAGCAAAGGCATTGATGATACCCAGCTGCATAGTGCCGAATGTTACCTGCACAATGTGGTTTGCATTTGTAGCCGTGAATTTGTACCATACATTTCTTTTGTTTATTTCTGCACAGGGATCAAAGTCTGTACTTACTACTCCAACGTTTGTACCACTGGTATTTACACAAGTATTACCTGCTGTAATTGAAACGGCATTGATACAATCATCATTGGCAGGTTGAGCATATGCCAAGCCAACGTTTGTAATAAAAGCAAAAAGAAATAAATACTTAAGCATTTTCTTATCCTTTAATGTGAAACATTATTTAAACGGGGAATTATTTTTTTATAGCCCATTTTCCTTTTATATGTTTTCCTAAAAAATACATTCCACTTGTTTAAAGAATCTTTGCTATTCTTTACTTAGTTGCTGTATTTGTTTTTTCATAGTTTCATTTTCACGTTTTAGTTCTTTTATTGCTTCTATTAAGTATGGTATCATTCCAATGTAGTTTACACTTTTAATACCTGTGTCATCTGTGCTCACCAGTTCGGGCATTTGAAGTTCTACCTCTTGGGCTATTAAACCAGTTTGCGTATTTGAATTCCTAAAAGTTTCAATCCAGCTGTAATGATACCCTTGTAAATAATCCAGTTTATTCAATGCGTTTTCTACCCGTCTGATATTTTTCTTTAACCTGGCGTCACTGTTTTGTGATAGGCTTCCGGGAATGCTCAAATCGCCTGATTCATATAAACGCATCGTAATAGTGCTTGCTGCATTGCGCCATTGAAACTCATCACCAGCGCCAAAATTTCTAAATTTCGTGCTGCCGTCATATACCATATTCATATAGTCTGTTCCACCAAAAGTTTCCAAACGGATGTGTGCATCAAACGTTGCTGCCAATGCTTTTATATGCAAGGTGGCAGAGGGAACAATATCGCCAATGCCAATTTTTCCATTTCGTTGAACAACTAAAGCATTTTTCCTGTTGCTGGATGAAGTGCCATTACCAACCATAAACATGGGTGACTCGGGAAAAATTGAGAATAGATTTTCACTGCTATTGATGAGCAAGGGGTCGTTAAACATACCAACAGCAGTATTGCCATAGCCTTTAGCAAGCGTACCATTACCAATAGCGGAGGAAAGGTATCCACTAGCAATCGTATTAAAACCAGTTGCAAAAGAATTTGGTCCGGATGCAGTTGTATTATAGCCCAATGATATGGATGCGCCACCCGAAGCTTTTGCAAGGTTACCTATGGCAATATCATTGCCGCTGGAGGCAGCTGCATCCGTACCTATTGCAATTGCATTCGAATTGGTGGCACGTGCGCCATCACCTATTGCAAAAGCACCATAATGGGTTGCAGCACTACCAGCGCCTACAGCAAAGCTACTTTCCCCTTTTGCTTTTGCATTGTATCCACTTGCAAATGAGTATTCTCCAATGCTATCTTTATCCCAATTAGCCCCTACTACCAATCCAGCCCTAAATGCAGCTTTATCAGGATACCACATCATTCTTATTCCTCCACCGCTTGCAGGCGGGTTGCCTGGATTAATGGGCAATGCTGTAGCACCTGTAAACAACACGGAACTATCTTTTACATGCAACATCGCTTTTGGTGCAGTCGTATTGATACCAACCTTTCCAATAGGTTTGATTGAGAAATGATATTTTGGCAAGCCAATAGCAATATGCCCATAAAAATAACTTTCATAAAAACAAGATTTTATTGTTTAATAAAACTACCTGTAGCAATTTTTTCTCCATCACTCAGTTGAATGATGTATTTTCCATTGGCTATATTTTCTATATTCAACTTTAGCGGTTGTACATTGGCGAGTGTGGTTGTTTTTATCAACCTGCCTTGTACATCAAATAGATTTACCAAAATTGTTTTTTGTTTGCTTACATAATCAAACTGAATATTGTTTTTTGCCGGATTCGGATAAATATTTACAGCATCACCAAATGACTCAAACATTACTTTAATGATATTGCTGTAGGTAAAGCTTCCATCAATATCTACTTGCTTTAAGCGATAAAAATTGATGCCTTTTAATGGCAGAAGATCCTGGTGCGAATAATTATTCGTACCTGAACTGTTATTAGAATTCACCTTTCCTATTTGCTCGAAAATTACCCCGTTGCTACTTCTTTCTATGTCAAAATGAGCTGTATTTATTTCATTGGTAGTTTTCCATTTTAGTTGAACAATCTTCTCCATTTTGTATCCGTCAAAACCAAGCAGAGTTAATGGTACTAAACCAGAAACAGTAACCGTATCAAAATCAAATAAGCCCCAGCCATTTTTTGTGCGAATGGCAATAAAATGTTGTCCCTGCGACGTTCCAATTGGAATAGGCAATACAAAATTTTGGTTGAAGCTTTGCCCTCCTGGAATCGTAAATGCAGTTCCATTACCTATGCCAGGATCTGTATCAATAAAATACTCAGCCGCTGTCATACCTGTGCTATTAGCGGTTTGTGTGCTTATATAAAAACCTCTATTTTCAAACAAGCCCCATTTGCCAGTAGCATCTTTTGTACGAATGGCTACAAAATGAAAACCTGGTGATAATAATGTGGTAGGAATGGTAGCAATAAATGTAGGGTTTGCACCGGTAGGCGAAGGCGTAATGGGGGTTCCATTTCCTACACCAGGATCTGTGTCTATAAAAAATTCAGCCGATACAATATTGCTTACGTTTGTTGTGGAGCTGCTAATGTAAAATCCTCTGTTTTCAAACAAGCCCCATTTGCCGGTAGCATCTTTTGTACGAATGGCTACAAAATGAAAACCTGCGGTTAAAGATGTAGTAGGTACAGTGGCAACAAAATTTACATTAGCACCTGCTGTAACAGCAATAGGCGTTCCATTGCCTACGCCGGGGTCTGTGTCTATAAAAAATTCTGCAGCTACAATATTGCTTACGTTTGTTGTAGATGAACTTATAAAAAATCCTCTGTTTTCATACAAACCCCATTTACCATTTGCATCTCTCGTACGTATGGCCACAAAATGAAAACCTGCGGTTAAGGATGTAGTAGGTACATTGGCAACAAAATTTACATTGGCACTTGCTGTAACAGCAATAGGTGTTCCATTACCTACGCCGGGGTCTATGTCTATAAAAAATTCGGCAGCTACAATATTGCTTACGTTTGTTGTAGATGAACTTATAAAAAATCCTCTGTTTTCATACAAACCCCATTTACCATTTGCATCTCTGGTACGTATGGCTACAAAATGAAAACCTGCAGTTAAAGATGTAGTAGGTACAGTGGCAACAAAATTTACATTAGCACCTGCTGTAACAGCAATAGGTGTTCCATTGCCTACGCCAGGGTCTGTGTCTATAAAAAATTCGGCAGCTACAATATTGCTTACGTTTGTTATAGATGAACTTATAAAAAATCCTCTGTTTTCATACAAACCCCATTTACCATTTGCATCTCTAGTACGTATGGCTACAAAATGAAAACCTGCGGTTAAAGATGTAGTAGGTACAATGGCAACAAAATTTACATTAGCACCTGCTGTAACAGCAATAGGTGTTCCATTGCCTACGCCGGGGTCTGTATCTATAAAAAACTCGGCAGCGGTTATAGTTTGTGCATGGGTACATATATAGCTGCACCATGCAATTAGTATCAACAATATTTTTTTCATGTTAACTCATTTTAATTGTAAAAAAAAGAGAAAACATTAATTGCTTATTCTGGCATCTACATTAATAGTAACATTACCACCAGCAGGTACTGTTGGGGTAATTACACTCATACTAAAAATACGTGGCAGTCGGCTGTTGCGGCTGTTGGTAAAATTTAAACTTCCTATGGCATCATATAATAAACCCATATCTTTTCCATCGCTACCTGTGTTATTGGCCGGCCCTGCAGCAACTGTGTAATCTGCAATTGAATTATTTGTACCTCCATTTACTGCAGTTTGTGCAGCCATTTGTGGGTCCTGGTTATCTATATTTCCACCACCATCTACATTGCCATTCAATGTCCAAGGCGCACCAGGGTTGGTAGAGCCTGCCGGATAAAATGTAATGTTGTTATTATAAGTGCTGGATGAAATACTATTGGCAGCATTACGTCTTACAAAAATATTATTTGCAAAAGTTAAAAAACGATTGTTACTGCTTGTAGCCACATTTCTTACGCCAGACCCAGGTCCAAACCAAAGGTTGTGATTAAACAACACATTTACAGAATTAAAAAAACCATTAAAATTTGCATCTCTCACCGTTCCATTTTCGTAAAAATAATTATTTTGAAAAAGAAAGTTTTGGTAAGTGCTGCCGGCTGTTGCATTTACCGTTGCATTATCAAAAAGATTGCCTTCGAAAAGGTAACCAGCATAAGTGATGCTTCCTTGGTTTATATTAATATCAATACCTGCAAAATGGTTGCGGATAAAACGTAAATTATCTGGATGGGCAGTAGCAATTTGAAGCCCACTGGTAAAAGTTAAACCATGGTATTCAGAATTTGCAGATGAAACACCTGTTATAGTGCATCCCTGTATATTAGCAGTAAATGGTAAATTTTTATCGGCGAAAAAGCCAGGCCCCATAATAGTTAACTGTTTATTAGTTTGCGTAAAAGCTGAATAAGGGTTTGGGGTGCCGTGTACATAAATAGTATCGCCAGCGGCAGCGGCGTTTACAGCCGCTTGAATATTATTAAACTGTGCCAATGTAGATGGCGAATTGCTTACGGTATGTACTGTTGCAAATGTGTTAGCAGTAATTGCTAAAAGCACTAAAGAGAATAACTGTTTCATAATGTTTAATTTTTAGAATGTAAAATTCCAACATCATAAACCATCCTCAATACCTAATTATAGTGAATCTGAAAACTACTACTGGTGTAAATTTTTATAATAAAAAGCAATGGCTTCACCCAAAGAAGACACGTGGAGTTTTTCGTAAATGTGCTTTATATGAGTATTAACGGTATTAAAACTTAAAAATAATTTATCAGCAACCATTTTATAACTAAGCCCTTCTGCCAATAATTCTAATACTTCTTTTTCTCTTTTTGTAAGTTGATACTGCTCTTTTTGCGGTTGAAAATAATCCAATACTTTTAATGCAATACTTGGGTTCATTACTGCGCCACCATCATACACTTCTTGTATGGCTTGTAGTATTCGTTGCGGAGAATCTTTTTTTAAAATATAACCACTTGCACCACTACGAATACAGTCAAACACTTTATCTGTATCATCAAATACCGTTTGCATCAATACTTTTATATGTGGAAATTTTTTCTTTATGCTTTTCAAACCCTCTATACCATCTACCTCAGGCATGTTTATGTCCATTAAAACTACCTCGGGAAATGTGGAAGTCATATCTGTTAAAACATTCGTACAATTGGAGGCTTCTCCTACATAAGACAATTCAGGACTTAGCTCCATTAATGCTTTAAGGCTATCACGCCTTGCATTGTTGTCATCATATATAAATACTTTAATTGGCACAGTGTAAAGTTATATTTTTAAATAGTCTAACGGCATCACTAAATATAGTTATACTGATTTTAAAGGAATGGAAACAAAAAGGGAAGTTCCATTATTGTGGCTTGTATCTATATCGAAATGGCCATTTAATTCTTTTGCTCTTTGTTCCATATTCCACAAACCATTTCCTTTTTTTCCATTGTTTGTATCAAATCCTACGCCATTATCTGTAATGGTTATTTCTACATTCTTAGCAGCTATGCTTATTTGTAAAGATGCATCCGTTGCTTTGCTGTATTTGGCTATGTTATTCATTGCCTCTCTTATGATGAGTAAAATATTTCTCTTTGCGGTTATATTTTTTAGCAACGGCTCTATAGATGAATCAATATTACAGTTAAAATTTATATTGTTATCGCTCAGTAATTCTACACTGTAGTTTTTTACTTTTGCGTCTAATGATGTTGTGTTTGCATTATTGGTATTCATACTCCATACAATATCATTCATGTTTTCCATTACCGTTTTACTTTGTGTAGATATTTTATGCAACATTTCTATTGCTTTTTCAGGATTTGTTTTAAACGTTTTCTCTGCTACTGCACCATATATTTGTAAACTGCTTAATGATGCCCCAATATCATCGTGTAAATCCTGACTAATACTATGCCTTATTTTTGAAATGGCTAATTTTTGGTTTTGATAGTAGCGGTACACAAAAAACCCAATGCCTAACAAACTAAAAGCAATTAATACAATCACTAGTCTACTATTTGCCAATTTTTGTTTTTGTTTGGCATCATCTACTTCTAAATTTAGTATCCGTTTTTCATTGGCCAATCCTGCATTTAATATGGTTTGTATTTGTGTATTGCTTCCTTTTACATTTACGGTTTCCATTTCCGATTTTAATTCCATAGCGTATATTAAAGGAATATTATCGTTATTTTTTTTATAAATAATTATTGCTGGGGTTAAAAATTGTAATGCAAAAAACCGATTGATCATTGGTTTTTCTTTTAGTAAAATAAAACCATTATTTAATGCTTGTTTTGCTAAAGCATAATTGCTTTTAGTTTGTTAGGCATTGGGTTTT
>JAYSWO010000475.1:0-7544 GCA_043717975.1 Ferruginibacter sp.
CAATTTTGCTTTTGACATTATATTTATATTTTAGTCCAAAATTAATAAAAAAAACTCAATTAAAAAAATTGGATTAAAATTAAATTATAATTAGTATTACACAACTTTACACTACGATATTTTTATGTTGGATTATAGAGGTTTTGGAAAAAGTGAAAGCTCCATTAACGGACAAGAACAAATTTTTGAAGACATACAAGTTGCTTATGATGCAATGAAGAATAGCTACATTGAAAATAAAATAGTAGTGCTTGGCTACTCTGTTGGGACAGGTCTTGCATCAAAAATTGCTTCTACCAATAAGCCAAAACTATTAATATTACAAGCACCTTATTATAGTTTAACAGATATGATGAAACATACTTACCCAATAATACCAACTTTTATTTTAAAAAATACATTTGAAACAAACAATTATTTAAAAAATTGTGAAATGCCAGTTTTAATTTTTCACGGCGATCAAGATGAAGTAATTTATTATGGTTCATCATTAAAGCTTAAAGAAGCGTTTAAGAAATCTGACACTTTAATAACACTAAAAGGGCAAGGCCATAATGGAATGACTGATAATCCAGATTATCAGGTAGAGTTACAAAAAATGTTGGAGCGATAGTAGTGTATAAACAATTTTATACCTTTTACAATCATCAAAAAAGCCAATATATTTGGTTATTCATTTTATTACATCATTTATTATGTTACACCTCTTACAAAAAAATCTATTGCTTGCTATTATAGTATTAGCCATTGCAGCTACTACAAACGCACAAAAAGTACAAGAGCCAAAAATTACCAACGAAGAATGGAGCAAGGCGTACCCGCCTTTTCGCATTGTGGGCAACCTATATTATGTAGGCACATACGACCTTGCTTGCTACCTCATTACCACGCCAAATGGCAATATCTTAATTAATACTGGTTTGGCAAACTCTGAAAAACAAATAAAAGACAATATTAAAAAACTTGGCTTTAAATTTTCTGACATTAAAATATTATTAAATACACAAGCGCATTACGACCATTTGGGTGCCATGGCTGCTATTAAAAAACAAACTAGGGCAAAATTGTTTGTGAATGAAAAAGACGCTGCCGAAGTAAAAAGTGGCGGCAGTAGTGATTATGCAATAGGAGGTGGTAGCAGTACTTTTGTGCCACTTACAGCAAACCGCTTATTACAAAATAATGATGTTATTAAACTGGGAGGTATGCAATTGGTAATGCTACATCATCCAGGCCACACCAAAGGGTCTTCGAGTTTTTTATTTACAGTTACTGATGAAAAAAAATCTTACAAAGTACTTATTGCTAACTTGCCCACCATTGTTACAGACAGCTCGTTTGCAGCAATACCAAGTTACAAAACCATAGCAGCAGATTATGCTTATACATTAAAAGCCATGAAAAACATTTCGTTTGATATATGGTTGGCTTCGCATGCAAGCCAGTTTGAGCTACATGGCAAACATAAACCCGGCGATGCATACAACCCCGCAGCCTTTATAGACCAAGAAGGTTATGATGCAGCAATGAGCGATTTGCAAAAAGATTATGATGAAAAAATGCAACAGAAATAAGAAGTGATTTTTTATTGAATATGCTTAATTTTATTTGTCAAAAATGTAACATATGACACATCAAGCAAAATCAATACGGGCGTTTATTGGCGCAAAAGATTTTGATATATCAAGAGCTTTTTACAAAGACTTAGGTTTTGAAGAATCGGTTATTTCAAAAAACATGTCTTACTTTAATGTATGTGACACACTAGGTTTTTACCTGCAAAATGCGTATGTAAAAGACTGGGTAAATAATAGCATGATATTTGTCGAAGTTGCCAATGTGGACCATTACCATAGTGAATTAGAAAAACTTGGGCTTCAACATAAATATAAAAACGTACGATTAACGCCTATAAAAATTGACACTTGGGGTAGTGAATGTTTTTTACATGACCCTTCTGGAATACTATGGCATTTTGGAGCGTTTAATGTGTAAAATTTTATCTTTGGAAAAGCGTTCGTAAAAGTATTTGCTTGAATATTCTATATTTTATCCAAATTAAAAAAAATGACGATTGTTAATCAACTAGCAAAACATTTTAGAGATGTTTACTTTGGAGGTAATTGGACATCTGTAAACCTTAAAGATACTTTAGCAGACATACATTGGGAAGAAGCTACAACAAAAGTTTATAACTTACATTCTATTGCTAGTTTAGTATTTCACATTAATTATTATGTGGCACCAGTTTTAAAAGTACTACAGGGTGAAGCATTGGTAGCAAGTGATAAATTTAGTTTTAGCGTTCCTGCTATAACTTCCGAAAACGATTGGCAAAAATTGTTAAAAAAAATTTTTACTGAAGCAGAATTATTAGCCACGCAAATTGAAAAATTAGACGATGCCATATTATCTGAAAATTTTACAGATGCAAAATATGGTAGCTACTATAAAAACTTACACGGCATTGTAGAACACACACATTACCATTTGGGGCAAATTTCTTTTATAAAAAAGATTTTAACAGAAAAAACTTTATAAAAACCACATAATAAATTAATTTGTATTTATACCGCCAATGCAAAAATTATTACTACAAATACGCAGCTGTACTATTTGCCAAGATTATTTACCCAATATCCCAAACCCAATTATTAGAGCAAGCAAAAAAGCGAAGGTTTTAATTATTGGGCAAGCGCCAGGCCAAAAGGTTCAAGACAGTGGTATACCTTGGAACGATGCTAGTGGCAAAGAATTGCGAAAGTGGCTAGGTGTAAGTAATGAAGATTTTTACAACACAAATTTGTTTGCTATAATGCCTATGGGCATGTGTTTCCCGGGCACAGGCAAGTCGGGCGATATACTTCCAAGAAAAGAATGCGCCATAGCTTGGCATAAAAAAGTTTTAGCAAAAATGCCCAATATCAAACTCATTTTATTAATAGGCAAATACGCACAAGATTACTATTTAAAAGAAAATGTAAAGCAAAATTTAACAGAAACTGTTCTACATTATAAAGATTATCTGCCAACTTATTTACCACTACCACATCCATCGCCAAGAAACAATATATGGCAAGCAAAAAACAGCTGGTTTGCTATTGATATATTGCCACCATTAAAATTATACGTTCAAGAAATTCTGTCAAACAATTAACCTTCCTTTTTTTCAATATCATATTTCACTATTGAAAGCTTTCACCGCTCATTATTTGCGGCCGCTAACATATTTTTCTATTTCATTACCACAAATGATTGATTAATGATTTGTGTGTTGTTGGTAATTTTTATAAAGTATCTACCGGCTGATAATTCTTTTACATCAAGATGAATATTTCTTGTAAATGCATTTACATTTTGCTGTTTCAAAATCCTTCCAGTTACATCAGATAATTGAAGCGTACTATTTGTATATAACGTTTCATTAAGTTTAATATACAATGATCCTAATGTTGGGTTAGGATATACCAAAGCATTAGAAAAATTGTTGTTCAATTTCACAAATACAATTTCGCTGTTTTTAAACTTGCCATCGTTATCTACCATTTTTAGTTTATAGTATATTACTTTGGCGTTTGGCAAATCTTTATCCATAAACGAATAAGCTGTCTCAGTAGTACCTTTTACTTGACCTACTTTATTAAAAACAACACCATCTTCACTTCTTTCTATTATAAAATGACTAAACCCAATAGCATTATCTGCATTCCAGTTTAATTGAACATTGTTTTCAGTCAATTTTGCAGTAAAGTAGTTAAGGTTTATTGGTAAAGCCAAACCACAAGACGTGGACCATATTTGCCCTACATATTCTGGATGATCTACAAATGGATTTCTATTACCTTGGTAACTATACACTTCATTATTCCTATCTAGCTCTTTTGTACTAACGGGGTCTTGGTTATGCCATTGTATCAACATTTTTAGGTAGTCTATTTCTACCGAAGGATAGGTTGTACCGTCCATCACTACATTACCACCAACTTGCAAATTTTCCCAAGTAGGTTGTTCAGCTTGGTAGCGGGTTACCATATATAATGTGGCTCTAGCAAGGTCACCTTTATATGCATCTATTGGCTCAAATACTGGCCCCGAATAACCTGTAAAAGCTATAGCTGACGAACCTAACTTGCTCCCATTAGCCGTAGTAGTACTAGCAGTTGCCACTTTACCATAAGGATAGTTGCTTCTCAAACTATTTACATCCATATCGGTTGGGTATAAATGATACAAATCCGCACCAGGAAAATTACTAGTACTGCTTGTTGCAGAAAACCAACTATTAGGAAAACTATGTTCTTTATTCCACCCGTTACCTTCACCATCTGCACCCGTACCGATATTGAATTGAGCAAATGTAAATGTGTAAGGGTCTACACCGCTTGGATTATCAGAATACATATCCCAAACTATGGTTGCTGTTCCTGCATCGTTTAACCTATCATCTGTAGTTAACATTTCAACATTATCTAAATTGCTATAATTATTTTGCGTATGCCCTGAGGTAATAATAGTGCTTACAGCTGTTTTTAGTGCTGCACAAGAAAGACCAGTTGCCGGATCATAATACCCAGGAGGTATTCCTGTATTATTAGTAGTCGTGCTATTCCCATCTGCAAATGCAGTACTGTAAATAGGCGGAGTACCTGTACAACCGTCGTTTGCAGCGTATACATAAAAATAATAAGTTGTAGCAGGTGTTAAAGCATTTGCCAAAAAGCTTGTTGCTGTTGTGTATGTTACTACTGTTCCATTTCCTATAGTTTGGCCGGCAGTATATATTGTTCCGTCGGCAGGAGTACCGCCAAGCGGAGGTAATGCAGTACTTCTAATAATTAAATACTTGCTTGCACCTGTTCCTGTAAAAGAGCCACTAATACTCGTATTTGTAGGAGTTAATGTAATGGGGTTGTTTGGTGCAGTTGGAGTTGTACA
The DNA here is from genome assembly GCA_043717975.1 of Ferruginibacter sp. Lineage (GTDB taxonomy): Bacteria > Bacteroidota > Bacteroidia > Chitinophagales > Chitinophagaceae > Ferruginibacter. The sequence continues at coordinate 4,936 of JAYSWO010000475.1, forward strand.
AGCTGGTATTGCCAAAGTAGTGGCATTGTTTGGTGTTGGATAACTCGTTACATTGTAATTAGCTCCACCACTACAGGCTACATCGTTGTATGCAAATACATAATAATAGTATGTTGTGGCTTGGCTTAATCCAATATCTGTAAAACTTGTACTTGTACCATTTGCAATAACTGTTCCTCCACCCAAGGCATTGTTTACTGCATAAGCAGTTCCATCAATAGGTGTTGCTGATAATGTGTTTGAGGTAGATCTTACTACGATATATTTATCTGCAATAGTAGCTGTAAATGAGGCAGCAATAGAACTAGCAGTAATGGTACCAAAAGTGAGTGCAGTAGGTATAGCTAGAGGTTCTGCACAAGGCAAAACTGGTCCTCCATTCGCCGTTACAGAAAAATTATCTATTCCCAAGCCTTGACTGTTCGAACTACCTCCCACCCCTGTAAATGTCCAACGTAAATAATAATCTGTGCTAGTAGCTATTGACAAACCTGTTAATGTAAATGATTTACTGATAGTTGTTGGTGGGTTTAAAATAGCAACTGCCGCATCAGCGGCATAGCTTTGATTACCTAAGACTTCAGCTATAGAAGGTGTTACAGTATTTCCATGGAAAAAAGCCCAATCAGTACCTCTAATGTGGTTTCGATATTTCTCATAATCAAAAGTTATTGCCAAATCAGTAATGGTTGCACCAGTATTATTGCTTATTTTCAAAACAATAGACCTCGGAGAAGAAAACCCATTGGAAGTTAAAAAACCTATTGCTCTATCTGTAGAACTAGCATTCACACCATTTGCATAATTATATATACCACCACCAGCAGTAGTTGAAAGTACACCAGCACCGGTAGAGCCTGCTGCAAATGAAGTTGCACTTGTACCTGTAGACCAGTCAGTTCCAATTTTGAAACCCGAAGGTAAAGTTGCAGTAGCAGATGAACCTATAGCATCAAAATTTTGCGTAAATGCAATGCCTGTGGCAGTAATGGAAATTTGTCCAAAACCGATTGCTGTAAAAAATGTGAATATGAGTAGAGCGTAAATTTTCTTCATAAATGTATTTGAGTTTGTAAAAATAACTAAATAATGCGAAGTATGTACTAACTAAATATCAACAAAAAGCCCGCCAATATTGAATTGACGGGCTTTATATATTTAAAATGTCTTTTGTGAGATTACTTAGCTAATGCGTTTATTCTTTTAGCCATTTTGCTTTTCAAGTTAGCAGCTTTGTTTTTGTGTATCGTACCACGTTGCGCTAACTTATCTATCATAGCTTCTACAGAAGGTTGCTTAGTAGTAGCTTCTGATTTATCGCCTAACGCTTTAATGTCACGTATTGCATTACGAGTCGTTTTACCGTAGTAACGGTTACGCTCATTGCGTTTTGCACTTTGTCTTACATCTTTCTTGGTTGCTGCGTGATTTGCCATTATCCTTATTTTTGGAGTGCAAATGTAGGATTATTTTTTAGATTAACATCATCTAACCCAACAATATTTTAGTTTAAAGCCAATTTTTGTATAATTTAAGTGAAAACTTACTTTTTTTAAGGCTTTAAAAGCCGATATTTGCACCCAAATTGAGATATTTTGAGATAAAATTATTGATTTTTGATTGTTTGGAATAAAATTGATGAAAAATATGAGGAATAGCTATCATATACATAGTAAACAAGGAAATATGGAAACATTTAAAACAGGTATATTTTACGCCTCAATGTTATTCGTTTCATTACTCTTTTTTCAATCCTGCAAAAAAGATAAAAATTGCTATGATGAAAACTTATACAATCAATTTAAAAATACCGCATGCATATTTGATTGCATAGGTGTGAAAGGCTGTGATGGTAAGACGTATTGTAACGAGTGTGTAGCAAACTCTGCGGGGATCAGAATTATTCCTTAATAAAAAATAAAAACGAATCTATTTCAATTTCGAAAAATATAATATAACAATACTCAATGAAGGATTTTCAATACATTACCAACGCTCACCCCTCTTATATAGAAAACTTATACAAAGATTTTGTGGCCAACCCCGAAAGTGTGGATGCAGACATGAAAAAATTCTTTGAAGGATTTGATTTTGCGGTGGGCAATGGCATGGTGGCAAATGGAAAAACAACTGCTGATACAAATGGCATTGCTGCGGCTTCATCAGCATCAACTATTTCTGTTGGTAATTTAGATAAAGAATTTGCGGTGTATCAACTCATACAATCGTACAGAAAAAAAGGACATTTAATTGCCAATACAAATCCATTAAAGAAAAGAAAAGATAGACATGCTGGATTGGAATTATCTAATTTTAATTTGACCGATGCAGACTTGAATACAGAATTTGATGCAGGTAAATTTTTAAACTTAGGCAAAACAAGATTGCAAAATATCGTTTCGCATTTGCAAAAATCATACACGCATCATGTAGGTGTGGAGTACAGCGCATTAAACGATATTAAAAAAATACAATGGTTGGCAAACGAAATGGAAGTAGGTTTTCACAAACCACTTTCTATAGACCAAAAAAAACGCATCTTACAAAAATTGAATGAAGGTGTAATGTTTGAAAAGTTTTTGCATACAAAATATATTGGGCAAAAACGT
>JAYSWO010000476.1:0-7543 GCA_043717975.1 Ferruginibacter sp.
GCTGCAGGTAAAGCAAAAAATAGAAGAACAGAATTGGCAGTAAGAAATTTCTAATTACTTACTTATCATCTATAAAAAAATCCCCGCTCATATTAGTGAGCGGGGATTTTTTATTTCTATAAGTAAATGATATTATTTTAAGTGTTTTTTAAAAATGAACTGTAATAGCAATATTTTAAAGGTGTGCCATTAAATTATACCCATAAAGATGAATTTTCTATTTATGAACACTTCTATTTATACTCATACTCAATGCGCCCCATCAAGCGCTTTTCATTTGTAAAACACTTTTCCCTAAGTCTAAGCCCATTTTCATAATTGTATTTCCAAATAAAATAGTTATTACTACCTTCTTCCACAGCAGTCATTTGGGTTATTTGGCCTTGGCTATTGTATTCAAACATATAATCAGGTTTTAAGTTTTTAATAAACTCATTTGCTTGTACTATATCTGTTAGCCTATTTTGATTATCGTAATAGTAATAAAATTTTGTGCCGTTTTTGGTATCCTTTTCTAATGTAATGTTACCATTCTCATCAGTACTAAATAGAATATCAGTACTGTCTTTACCATTTTTTACTCGTACCATTTTTTGTAGCATGTCATTTTCATAGCTGTAAAGATGCTCTTCGGTAATGCTGTTGTTAAATTCTTCTATGGCACGTACGGTAGATGTGATGGATATGATTCGCCCCTTATCGTCATAGCTGTATTTGATTTCAGTTACAGAAAACGCAGCGCTATCATTGGTGCTAATCAATTTTCCATTATCATTAAAGGTTGAGGAAAAGAGTGAAGCAGGGGCTATATCTGCTCTAGTAAATAATTCACTTTTTTTATAATTTCGACTTATTTTTTTTTCGCAAAAAAAGCCTTCACTCTCTACGCCATTGTCTTCAAAACTTTTTAGTGTTACTTTTCTTATTTTATTTTCTTTGTAAGCTTTCATATCAGCAGCTACTTGGTGGTTGCTGATAATATCTTTGTAATAGTATTGTGCATTGGCCATTGCAAAGAACGATAGGGATAGAATAAAGAATGCTGTTTTTTTCAAAGTGAAATATGTTTTATTTTGGGTAAAAATACAATCCTTCTTGTTGTGAATGGTGAACAAGAGCGTAAAGTTTATTATTTTTAACAAAATTATTGTGTGAGTCACCTAAAACAGCGAAAAGAAAAAAGTTGTCTAAATTGTAATGCCGTCATATATGGGCGTTATTGCAGCATTTGCGGGCAAGAAAACCTAGAGCCACAGGAATCTGTATGGCACTTAATTGTTCATTTTTTTAATGATATTACTCATTTTGACGGAAAGTTTTTTAGCTCGGTAAAATATGTGGTTACCAAACCTGGCTTTCTTAGCTCAGAATATTTAGCCGGGAGGAGAATGAGTTATTTAAACCCAGTAAGGTTTTATGTGTTTACGTCGTTTATGTTTTTCTTGATATTTTTTTCTTTTTTTACAAAGAATGTTAGCGATAAAATTAACAAAGATAATGATACGAATGATACACTAATTTCAAAAAAAGATTCAGTAAAACTAATAAAGAGTGCTGCAACATTAGGTTTGGATAGCATGCATATAGATAACATAATTAAAAGCCATGGTATAGATTCTTTAAAGCGGTTTGTAAAAAATGATATATCAGGAAAACTTTCTAATGGACTTAATTTTTCTGATGAATATAGAGATAGAAAGCAGTTTGATTCTTTAGACAAAATTGGGAAAGTAAACGAAGGGTATTTTGTCCGTAAAATATTTGAGGAACAGTTTCAATTGCAAGAGAAATATGGAAATAATACAAAAAACGTCACTGCTGATTTTTTTCAAACAGCTAAGCATCTAATTCCGCAGATGTTATTTGTTTCCTTGCCATTTTTTGCATTAATACTGAGGTTTCTTTACATAAGGCGAAAAAAATACTATTATGTAGCTCATATTATTTTCACCATTCATTTTTATATTTTCGTTTATATACAATTACTTTTAATCAATTTATTAAGTAAAGTTGCAGAACTTACAAATATTGGTTTCTTATTCGATATTACTATAGTACTGGGACTAGCTATTTTTTATTATATGTATAGGGCTATGCGAAATTTTTATGAACAAGGTAGATGGAAAACTTTGTTTAAACTTTCTATTCTTTCGTTCTTTCTTATTTTCCTATTTGTTTTTTTTGCAATTTTATTAGTCGGATTTTCTTTTTTTAAAATGTAACCATGAACAATACTTTTCTTCGCCTTGTAACTATTATGGATGAGCTAAGGGAAAAATGCCCTTGGGATAAAAAACAAACCATCGAAACCCTGCGGCAGCTTACCATAGAAGAAACCTATGAGTTGGCAGATGCTATAGACAATAAAGATTGGACTGGTATAAAAGAAGAACTCGGTGATTTGTTGTTGCATATTGTTTTTTATGCCCGCATAGGTAAAGAAGAAAATAAATTTACATTAGATGAAGTAATAAATGGCATTTGCGATAAACTCATCAGTCGCCACCCACATATTTATGGGCAAGGCCCTATGGGCGAGGGATTAAAAGAAGTAGTAACCGAAGAAGATGTAAAACAAAACTGGGAAAAACTGAAATTAAAAGAAGGAAAAAAATCTATTTTAGGTGGTGTACCAAAGAGCCTGCCTAGTATGGTAAAAGCCATAAGACTACAAGAAAAATCTAAAACAGTGGGCTTTGAATGGGAAAACACACAACAGGTATTGGATAAAGTAGAGGAGGAGATGAGCGAACTAAAAGAAGCCATTGCAACAGGCATTCAGGATAGAATAGAAGATGAAATGGGCGATGTTTTTTTCTCTTTGGTAAACTTTGCAAGGTTTTTGCAGGTAGATGCCGATGCAGCGCTGGAAAGAACCAATAAAAAATTTATTACACGATTTACAGCGGTAGAAAATGCTGCAGCAGCACAAAACAAAGCCTTGCATGATATGACCCTACAAGAAATGGATGCATTGTGGAATGAGGTAAAGAAAAATGAAAAGACATAACTTGCTAAAATAATAATAGCTTTTGAAAATAAACTTTATAAGAAATGGTTTTTTGAAAGACAATAGTTACCTATTGTTTACATCTGTGTTACTATTATTTATTTCTGTTTTTACACAAAGAACCGATACACGAAATTTCTTTTCTCGCTCTTACACTAAACAACTGCAAGCTTATATTAAAACTGCGGAAAATAATTTCGATACATTTACGGCAGATACTGCCATGGTAAATGCTTTTGCAAATGCTACATCCGGTGAAATGCAAGTAAGTAACATTACTACACAACCCGAATATTTTTATCTATATAAAAAAATAAATGGTATTCTAACACAACGTTTTTGGAGTACCCAAGCCGTTTTTCCAGATTCTTTTCTTTTACAATTGCCCGATACAGTTGGTTTTACTACATTGGTAAATGGATATTATTTTTATCAAAAAAAATCGGTAGATACTATTGAAGTAATAAGCTTGTTACCCATAAAGTGGAATTATATTGTAACCAACGATTACTTAAAAAATGAGTTTGTAAAAGATGCTAATGTGGGTAACAAATTTGATATTGCTACCGAAAAGACAGCTACATCTATCTTTACAAAAAATGGGGCTTTACTGTTTTCTTTAAAACCCAAGGAAATAGCCAATGTGGTTGGTGAAAATAAACTTACCATTTGGCTTCGAATTTTATCCTTTTTGCCTTTGTTTTTGTTTATCCATTTTACGGCAGCACATATTTTTGTAAAGCGAGGTATTTTTAGTGCAGGTCTTTTTTTAGCTTGTACCTTAATTGTAATAAGGTTGTTTACTTATTTATTTTATGCCGAATTAAATTTTAGGCAGTTTGAATTATTTGATCCATCTGTGTATGGCTCTAACTTTATTTTGCGATCCTTGGGCGATTTACTCTTAAATGCATTGTTATTTTTGTGGTTTATTAATTTTGTAAGAAATAATTTAAAAGAAAATCAGCCCAATGTAAAAGTTAATAATGTTATTAAAAAGTGGTTGGTATTAGCAGGTGTAGTTGTTCTTGTATTAGCAGGTACATATATATCTGGCGCCATTATCCGATCTATGGTGGCCGATTCTCAAATATCTTTTGATGTAATGAATTTCTTTTCGCTTAATTCTTACAGTGTGATTGGTTTTTTGGTGTTATGCTCTATTACTATTGGATATTATTATTTCTGCACCACTGCTTTTTTGTTTGTCAAAAATCTTTTTAATCAAGCCGTTATACCATTCTTTTTATTAACGACTGTGTTTGGCTTAGTGCTACTTAGTTTTATGATTGGTAATATTACCAATGGATTTGAGTTTTACGGGCTCATTTGGCTTTTGCTTTTTTTATTGTTGCTAAAAATAGATTTATCAGGGGTATCTACGTTGAGTATCATTGTTTCCAGAATGGTTTTTTGGTTGTTTTTTTTCTCTGCTACCATAGCGGCTGTTATCATTACAGAAAACAATACAAAAGAATTTAGAAATAGAAGGCATTATGCAGAAGTATTGGCGGCAAAAACAAACCCCATTAGCGACGTATTGCTCAATACAATTTTAACAGAGTTTAGGCCCGATGTAATGGCTAGAAGCTTCGCATTATTTAAAAACGCCAATACGGCAACCCGATTGCGAGATAGTTTGGTGGCCAATAATTTTAATAGCTATACAGATAATTTTGAAACAAAAGTATTGGTGTATGATAGTGCAGAAAACCCACTGCACAACCAAGACCCCGTATCATATAATTCTATTAATAGCATATTGAATACACAAGCGAAGCCTACGGCCATTCCTGATATGTTTTATTATGATACCGATTATGATAAATTTAATTATATATCTAAAAGAGTAATAAAAGATACGAGCAATGTTTTAATGGGGTATATATTTATAGTAGTAAGCCCTAAAAACTTTTTGGCAGAAAGCTTGTATCCTGAATTGTTTAGCAGAGGGCAAAACAATTCTATAGAAAGTTCTTCAGAATATGCGTTTGCCATTTATGATCAAGGAAAGCTTATAAGCAGTCACAATGATTATGCATTTTCTACACGGTATTCAGAAAAGTATTTTGCGGGTAAACAATTTTTGTTAGAAAAAAATAAAAAATACAATGAGTTGTGGTATAGCGCAGGTGGCAATAAATTTGTACTCATTGTAAAAGAGAATAAATTGGTTATAGAATCTATTGCATTGTTTTCTTTTTTATTTTGTACGTTTATTTTGTTAAATGCGTTGTCTTCTTTTATATCATTATTGCTAAAATCTAGGTTTAATTTTCGTAAAATAAAAAATGCCATACAGCTTACCATAAGGCAGCAAGTACATGGTACCATTATCTTTTTTAGTGTGTTATCTTTTTTGGTAATTGGTATTGCTACTATCTTGTTTTTTATAACGAGGTATCAAAACAATAATAAAGAAATTTTAAGTAGAACGATAAAAATTATTGGTGCCGATATATCTGCAAGTGTTACAAAACAAATGGTAGAGAAGGCTGTTTTTGATAATAAGAATGTGAATCAATCTGATTCTTTAGAAAAAATTATTGAGCGCTTATCAAAAGTACATAGGCAAGAAATAAACTTATATACGCTCGATGGAGATTTAAAAGCATCTTCTTTATCGTTGCCTTATATGAAAGGAATTGTAAGCACCAAAATAGATCCATTGGCATATTTTCATTTGCATGGTGGCAATGAAATACAATATTATCAAAAAGAAAAAATAGGTACGCTCGATTTTGTAAGCGATTATATTCCGGTAACCAATAAAGATGGTGAAGAAATTGCTTACCTAAACATTCCTTACTTTACTTCAGAAACTAATTTGAAAGAAGAAATTTCTTCATTCCTTGTTACCATTATTATTTTAAATGCCTTTGTATTGTTAATAGCAGGTATTGTAGCATTAATTATTACCAATCGTATTACCCATTCTTTTTCTTTAATAAGCGATAAAATGCAAGATATTAACCTTGCTCAGCGAAACGAAGCCATAGAGTGGAACAAAAATGATGAGATAGGTGCATTGGTAAAAGAATACAATAAGATGGTGGCTAAATTAAATGCCAGTGCGGCTACACTTGCCAAAACAGAAAGAGAAAATGCATGGCAAGAAATGGCCAAGCAAGTAGCACACGAAATAAAAAACCCACTCACACCCATGAAACTAAGTATGCAGTTTTTGCAAAAAGCCATTGATGAAGGTGCACCCAATATAAAAGAACTCAGTACAAAAGTATCTGCTACAATGGTAGAACAAATAGATCACCTTAGCGCTATAGCAGGCGAGTTTAGCCGCTTTGCCAATATTGAGCAAGCCAACCCCGAAACATTTAATATTGGCGATGCATTAAACTCTGTAAAGCAATTGTACGAACGAGATACCAAAGCCGATTTTACATGGAGAATAATACCCAACGCTGTATTAGTTTATGCAGACAAAACACATATCAATAGAATGCTTACCAATTTAATTTTAAATGGCATACAAGCTGTGCCAGAAAATAAGTATCCGCATATTAGTGTTTACCAAACGGTGCATGATCATACAGTAGAAATAAAAATTACAGACAACGGCATTGGCATAAGCGATGAAATAAAATCAAAAATATTTACACCAAACTTTACCACAAAAACCTCTGGCACGGGCCTAGGCCTTGCCATGTGTAAGCGCATGGCCGAGCAAGCAGGCGGAGATATTTATTTTGAAACATCGGATGAGGGTACATCTTTTTTTGTGGAGTTGCCGGTGGTGAGTTAATGGATGCTTCCTCCTTTTTTATAATAAAATGCAAAGTAGTTTAAACCCCTTCTAATTTTCTCGGCAATACAAAAGCAATACAAAATCTGTGTAACAATTCAACAACCTGTATTCTTGAAAAAAAATTGAACGCAATACTAGTTTAGAAAATCATATCCCCTTCACCCTCTTCCTACCTTCCACAAAAGCTTCAAACTCCACCAACGAAAAACTACTCAAATTCTGCTCCTTTGTAAGCATGGCTTTTTGCGCAGCAAACACACCATACTTTATATCATCAATACCGCTTATGCTATGGCTATCGGGGTTTACAGATATCAGTACATTTTTTTCTAGTGCATATTTTATTTCTCGCCAGTCTATATCTAATCGGCTAGGGTTGGCGTTTAGTTCTATTACTATATGGTTGGCAGCGCAAGCGTCTATAATCTTTTTAAAATCTAGTGGGTAGCCAGGGCGGCTTATTAAGAGCCTACCCGTCATGTGGCCTAGTATGGTAGTGTAAGGGTTTTCAATTGCCGCAAGCAAGCGAGCCATGGCTTTTTCTTGCGTCATTTTTAAATTGCTGTGTACGCTGGCTATTACTAAGTCAAAAGTAGATAGTATGCCATTGCTATAATCCAAACTACCATCCCCGAGTATATCACTCTCTATACTTTTAAATATTTTAAACGGAGCAAGTTTTACATTTAGCTCATCTATGTATTGGTGCTGTGCTTTTATTTGGTCTTCCGTTAGGCCTTGAGCATATACGGCGGTTTTGCTATGGT
>JAYSWO010000477.1:0-3017 GCA_043717975.1 Ferruginibacter sp.
CTGCAGCTATCATTACTTATTCAGGCAGCAGCCGCACTTATTTTAGTTCTAAAGCAGTAACTGTAAGAGATGGCATTATTTTTTCTCCAAGTACAAATACTGGTCTTGTGCATATAAGACCTGGAACATTTTGTAACTAATAAACATCAACACATGAAGTATAATATTTATTTTATTAGAATTATTTTTTTTGTAGCAATATTTTGTTCTAGCTCTTTATTGTATGGGCAACAAAATTTTCCACACCCCAATCATGCAGTATGTAATACAGAGGTACACGATAGTGGTTACTACATGAAAAATGCAGAAGCGTTTCTTGCGGAAAGACTTGCGGCAAGGCAGGCTGAACCCAATGCCCCAAATTTTTCATCGCCTTATGTGGTAAGGGTTTTTATACGCATTGTACGAGAAACAAATGGTACGCTACCTGCTTGCGATGCCGCTACTGCCATACAAAATTTTGATGAAATGAATGACCAGTACAATGGCCACAATATTTGTTTTCAATTGGTGGGGTTGGATTATATTAATGATTCTTACCTTAATAATTTTAACAGCGATGCATTGCTGAGCGATGGCACTTACGAAAATTATATTCGAAATAATGATTATGATGTGAATGGCGCCATGACGGTTTTAATACACTATAATTATCTAAACAACAATGGTAGCAGCGGCAACGCTTATGGCATTCCAAATAATTTTGTAAGTATAGCCCGCTGGGCAGTAACAAGCAATACGGTGCATTCTATTTTTGGCCACGAAATAGGACACGACCTTGGTTTATACCATACATTTAGTCGCTACAACGATTTACAAGAAACGGTTACTAGAAACGTGGGCAACGCTTGTTATAACTGTAATGTAGGTGGTGATCTTTGTTGTGATACCCAAGCAGATTATCGTTATACCAGTAACCAATCGGAAGATTATGTAACCAACTGTGTGTATAGTAGAAATTATGCAAACCCTTGTGATGGTTTTCAATACAATCCAAGTACAATAAATATTATGAGCTACATGCCTTGGAGTTGTATTTCATTTACCACTACTGCTATTACTAGTAACCAGCGTACACGTATGCATGCAACCATCAATGATATTTTTGGTCCTGTTTATTCAAGGGTGGCAGAAGATGTGGTATTACTTGGTGCAACCAATGCCAGCAGTAATGCAGTAAGAATATATGGGGCACGTACAACTGTTACAAGTATCAACAACACTGCCATTACACATTCGGGAAGCTCCAAAGCATATTTTGCGGCAGGTACAGCTGTTATTTTTACACCTGGCGTATCACTTGCACCTGGTAGTGGTGGTTTGGCTAATGCTTCTATTTCGGGATGCAATTAATTATTAAGAAATGAAAAAGAAAATCATCATATTAATTTTACTCATTTTTTATTTGATAATACCATTCTATGTTTTTGCACAACCACAATTTGAAATGAGTAGAAATATTTATATAGTACCATACTTTGCGGGTACTGATGTACATATTTCCAATGACCACTATACGCACTCACCAGTAGGCAGGTACGATATGAGTGGAAATGGTAACGGCAGTAGTTGTAGCAGCAATTATATTATTGCTGCTGCTGCTGCAGGCTATGTGCGTAGAATTGAAGACGACCATGATGTACATGGTCCAGATTGTAGCTCAAATTGTAGTGATTACAATAATTATGTATGGATAGAACATGCAAATGGTGAGTGGACAAAATATAGCCACATGAAAAAAAATAGTACCACTGTAAGTGCAGGATTGGTAGTAGGAGAGTATGTTCAAGCTGGACAGTTGTTGGGCTACGAATGTGAAATAGGACAAGCAAGTGGACCACACTTGCATTTTGAAGTAAGGCATCCTAACAATCCTGCCAATGTGCAAATAAGCTCGCTTGGTGGTTTTATGAGCGATGCCGATCATTGCATACCTGTAATATGCGGGCAAACAAAAAACTACTTTGAAGATGGTGATGACATTACAAGTGCAGCGTGCTCATCATGCAATACAGCAGTTTCTTTGTTTATAAGTAACTTAAATTTTGGCGTTAATAAAGTATATGCAAGGTTGATAGGTGGTTTCATAACAAGCAGTAGTAATGTAACTTTTTCATCTACATCATCTACACTTTTGCAATCTTCTACAGCCATCATTTTTACGCCAGGGCTAATCGTAAACCAAGGTGCATATTTTAGTGCTAAAATTGGCAGTTGTACCACTACGCCTTATTAATATCATTTATAAATATTAAAAACTCCAATGCATGTGTCTGACACCTATTTAAAATCCCAATAGATTGCAGACTGCGAGAGAGGTGTCTGGCACATTTAATGGGCTACAATGAATTTATAATTGGTATAAAACGGTTATCTAATCCTTCTTGATTACTTGCAATTTTAGTTGCTTTTACTTACCGCAGAATAAACGATGTGCTACTTTAAATAACCGCATACTGCCTAGGTAAATATTCTTTTTTTAATTCGTGAAATATTTTAAACAGATAAACACATTAGTATGAAAAAGATATTTATTCTTTTTACGATTGTAATTTCATTGCAAATTCAGGCACAAAATGTGGGCATAGGAACTACTTCACCTGCAGCACGGTTAGCGGTGGATAGTAGCATAATGATAGATCAAGCAAATAGCAACCAGGGTTTTCTTGACCGTAGTTCATTGTATTTTGGTAGCGATAAAAAAGTGGGTATTGTGCGGAGTTTTTTATCTGGCTCGTCTGGAAGAAATGGGCTTGGTTTTTTTACGAATAATACACGTAGAATGAGCATAGACAGTACAGGACAAGTGGGTATCGGAACCATTAATCCTTTGCAGACTTTGCATGTAAACGGCAATTCTTATTTTTCTGGGAATTTGGGTATCGGTAGTTCTACCCCTGATTATGCTTATGAAAACTTGTTTGGTTATAACTATATGTTTTATGGTTTGGGTGTTGGTACTATTCCTAATTCTACCTACTTAGTAGATGTCGGGGCTGCTGGAAGCGGTGCACGTT
>JAYSWO010000478.1:0-7516 GCA_043717975.1 Ferruginibacter sp.
TCTACAGATTCAGGCTGTGCAGTAAATTTAAAATATAATGTTTGTAACAAAATAACAGCAGCTACTAATCTTAATGCTAGGGAAATGTATTTTTTAATATTCATTTTTTTATTTTTAATTATTTGTAAAGCAATGACCAATTTTTATCGGCTTTTATTTTTAGGTTGGTTTCATCTTTGTTCCACTTAAGTAAAGTGTTATTAACCCAACTGTGATAAAACAAATACAGTTTGCCATTTATAATTTTAAAAGTTTCAGGATCTATCTCTACTTTTTCATTTGTGGCACCCATGGCATATGCACACCAGCCACCAAATTGCGGTTCGTATTTTGAATAATCTTTTACAAATAATTCTTTGTTGGCAGCGCTAGAAAAATAATACAAAATACCATCCGCATTTGCAGAAAATTGTTTGTTGCCCTTTACTGCTTTGTTTTGTGTAAAATATGCTACTGCATCATAACCCTGTATGGCTACAGATTTTTCTTGGTTAAAATGTTTTTTACGAAGTGGTGATTGTGCTTTTGAAATAGCTGTTGCAAAAATGGTAATGCAAGCTATCAGTAATATTTTTTTCATTTACAATATTTATAACAGATACAATTTTATTTGCAACTATGTTTTTTAAATATATGTTAATAAAAATTTTTTGCAACTAACAAAATGCCATAATTTTTTTTTGATTATAACAACGCATCTAATTTCTTTTCTACACCCCTTACATCTCTAAACATTTTTATCCCTTTTTTAAATGATAAATAAGAAATATTTTTTTGTTTGTGATTATACACGCTAATGCGGTAGAGTATTTTTAAATGCCTTGCTATTTCTTTCCATGCAAAAAAGATGGAGTGAGATGGGTCGTATATATGTGTGGGCTCACTGCCTGCACCATTGAGTTCAATAATACTAATGTTTTTACCTTCTGTTAAATCTTGCCAATTGGAGTACATAATATCTAATCTACCAAAATAAAATCCTGGTGTTTTTTTGCAAATAGCATCTATCGTTTTTTCTAATTGAGCTGTTACTAAATTGGTTGCATCAATAAACTTTGCACCACGGGCATGGTTGCCAAAAGGTACCATTATTTTTTCTTCACCTGCTGGTAAAATCTCTTGTAAGTTTATCTCAGGCATTCTACGCAAGGCGTCTAATTGCAAAATGAACCGTGGGTTTTGCATTACCAAATCTTCTAAAGAGCTAACCCCATCGCCTGTTACAGCTAAAAATTCCTTTGCTACTATGCCTGATATTTTTCCATTTTCTTCCCATGGAAAGCGGTAGTAGAAAATACCTACTTCATTTTTGTAATCTACCAAAGCTTGCACAAGCATGGGAAAGTTGGCATATTCAATATAGGCAATGGCATCCTCAATGGTATCAATTTTTCTTACACCTCTACCCTTGCCGCCAATATCGGGCTTTACAATTACTGGAAATTGAAAATCCTTTTCTTGTATTAATAACCTTATATCATCTTTAGGTAAGTCTTCTTTAATAAGTAATGTTTTTGGATAATAAGCATGGGGCATAATATCATAAATATCACTTTTGCGTTCCATTAAATAACCTCCATTTTCTATGGTTGGATTACTTGCACTAAAGAAAAATAAATTTCTTGCACGCAAGCACAAATAAAACCAATAAAAATAAATAGGAAAATATACAGCGCCAAAACTCCAATACTCCCAATTAAATAATTTTATAAAAAGGGGGAAGGATTTTTTTTTCGGTAAGATTTTTTTAGCTTTTGGCTCTTTCATAAGCGAAACTGGTAGTGCTGTATTCATTGTGTATGATATCTTGGTATTGCATTAGGCAATCATTATTGCTTACAGCAATACCCGTAATGCTTACAGTGAAATATGTATCGTTTCTATTCATCAGTAAATTATCTTCTACATTTCCATCCCCAGTATTTGTATGAAAATGAAATAAATCTTTTTGAGTAGGTACTTCATTATTTTTTTGCCACTGCTTAAACCAGTTTTCTCGTTTGGCTTGTTGAGTCGGGTCATACAAGGTAGCGCTGCTCCAAATATGAGATAGGGTATTGTCTAATACTTTACAATGTTTTTTTTCTCCATCCCAGCGGCATTCAAATAATTGTTTATTATTTATTACTACTAATGTAAATGGGGCTGTATTTACTAAACTAATTTCAGCAAATGATTGTATAAAATTATCGGTTATGGCTATATCTAGTACAATTTTGCCACGACTTATTTTATAAAAATCTTTACTAGTAAAATTTTCAAAAGCACCGTTTAATAGGCAAAGTGCATCGCCATTTTCTTTTAGTACAATCCATGTACCCCCAGCATCGCCATCTTTTGGAAAGATGAATGACTCGCCACTTATATTGCACTCAGCTGGCAACAATGCTTTTGTACGAGTATTTTTTTCATCTCTATTACTCGTTAAAAAGTAACCAGATGTAGATGGTACATAAGTTACTGTGCACATAGTTTTTTGTATTGCATGGTGGCAGATGCTACACCAAAGTTTTCGGGTAGTTTAATAGCACTCACTTCATTTATAGCTACACGTATCAATGCCATATGGTGTATGGTATGTTCTAAATTATAAATTAACTCTCTATAAAAATTTGTTGTAACAATTGACTCTTCTGATTCCGTTTCGCTATAAAAACCATGCAGATCTAGTGTTTTATTTGGTAGTTGAATAGCATCTGCAATGTTATTAAGTAAATTGTAAGCAAAGTTTTTATTTGTTTCTATTTCCAAATCTCTTTTGCGATGTTCATAATTAATAGTGCCATCATTATATCCATTAATAAGGCATTGAAACAATTCTATCACATGCCTTGTATGCCCACCAATGCTACTGCCGTTTAATAAAATCGACTTTTGCGTATATTCATTATCTGAGAGTAATGATAAACTTTCTGCCAATTGATTTAATACCGGTTCTATATTTTTTCTTAATTGCATAATTTATTTTTTTGCAACAACGATTAAAGTAACTTTTAATTTATCTGCCATCACTGAGCTGCTTCCACCCACACCAAAATCTCTACGATTTATTTCAAAATCGCCAGAAAACATATAGCCTGTGGCAGAAGGCGTAGCGCTAAAGCCAAATTGAACTGCCTTTGTTACGCCTTTTATGGTTATGTTTCCTAATACAAAAAATCTTCCAGTTGTACTGCTTTCTGTAATTTTTGTACTTACAAAAGTGAGTAATGGAAATTTTTCTACATTAAAATATTCTTCTTTGCGAAGATGCTTATCTCTAGAGCCATTATCGGTATTTACGGAGTTGGCATCTACCGATACATTAATAGAACTTGATGTCAATGCTTTTGGATTAAATACAATGGTGCCTTTTAAACCGGTAAAATTACCACTAGTTTTTATTCCAAAATTTTTAATGGTAAAACGTACTTTACTACCTTCATATGTTGCTGTATAGGTTTGCGCAAAAGCTATATTGCTTAACAATATTGCTGTAAATAAAATTTTAATAGTTTTCATCGTTGGTTTTTAATGTTAAAATTGATATGTTGCCCCAATGGATATTTGACCTGATTTGTTTCTGAACCTATCATTTTTATCTCCTGAAGCTGTTGTTTGTACTTTTGTAGTAGTAGTATATTCCGTAAACAAAAATTGAAAGCCAATTTTACCCGACCATTTTTTGTTGAAATTGTATTGAGCAAAAAATTCACTGTTCAATGTACCTAAATCATTATCGCTTACCAATAATAAATTAAAGCCGGTCGGTTTTGCATTTGCTGCTGCCACGGTTCCTCCATTGCCAAGATATGTACCAGCTTGGGTGCCGCCAAAAGAAAACCCAATGGCATCAATATCAAACCCAACACTAAATTTATCATTTATTTTGTACCCAAAATTAACCGTTATATTTAATGCATTTACTTGAGATTTTACAAAATAAACAGAATCTAAATTCGGAATAATTTGATCTGCAAAGAAAACCCCTGGGCCTGTTTTACCACTGGTAAGTTTTGCTGGTGCGGTAATGTAATAATTTTTTCTACCAAAATTATTGGTGAGCCTTGCACCGGCGCCCATTTGCCATTGTTTCTTTTTACCAAAATTCCATAAGTAACGATAGTTTAATGAAGTTGTAAATTGGTTTTCCCCAAAAGCCGTTGAAAAAGATGCGGATTGCTCTTTAGGTGCCCTTGTTTGTGCATTTGCCGATATAAATGCCAATGCGAAAAAAGCAATAGAAATAATCTTTTTAGTCATTTTTTAGTTTTTATAAATCTATCATGTTTTGTAGCAAATAAAAAGTTCTTTACTATTTTGTCTCTCACTTCCACATATACAAGTAAATGTGTTACATCGTTTTCTGATTTGTAGTAAAATAGAAATTTTTATACTAAAATTTCACAGCTTTGGCTCAATCATAATGAATAAAATGAACATCTCATCTTGTTTTAAAGGTTACTATGTGGCATTTTGATAGCATAGTAACCAGATACTTTTATCATTTTATCTGTAGTCTTTATACTACAAATACCATTTTCTTCCACATTAAGTTATCTACCTCTTTTGGGCGTTTTTTAAATCTTACATATGCTTATTATATGTTGTATGCAAAAATATTTTATTTAATTCGTTTAAAATCAATTGTTAATAATGTATAAAAATAAATCTAACATTTCATTTTACCTTCTTTAACAAAGCCTAAACATAAGTATAAATACTTTTGCGATTGAAATTTTGATATTTAATAAAACTAGAATATATATGATAATCACAATACTTGCTTTGTTATTACGTTTTATATTCCAAATCCTTAAGGCCATGAAAAAATTCAAATTTAAAAGTGCGTATCTATTTTTTTCTGCAGCTTTGGCATGTATGGTACATGTGCCAATGGCTTTTGCAACAGGCCGCCCTTTTTTAAAATTAAAAATTACTGATCCAATTGCTGTACCCGAACTAATAAAAACAAACGCTAATAATGTTTATAAAGTATATGATACCCTAAAATTAAATTTGTATGGTTTATCTGAGCATGCGTTTCAATATGCTATAAAAGGATATGAATATTTATTATCTAAAGGTAAAATTGCAAACGATCATATCATTTCTATTGTAGACTTTACAAAACCCTCTTCTCAAAAAAGGTTATTTGTTATTGACCTAAGTAATTATAAAATTTTGTTTAATACATATGTAGCGCACGGGCAGGGGAGTGGTGCAGAAATGGCTACTAGGTTTTCCAACGTTCCAGAAAGTTTTCAAAGTAGTTTGGGTTTTTACAAAACTTCTGACACCTATATCGGAAAAAATGGGTACTCTATGAAATTAGAAGGGTTAGAAAATGGCATAAATGATATGGCATATGAAAGAGCCATTGTAATGCATGGTGCTCCATATGTTAGCGAAGATATGGCTCGCAGCCAAGGGCATATAGGAAGAAGTTGGGGCTGCCCTGCGGTACCAGAAAAATTAAATAAACCCATTATTGAAAAAATAAAGAATGGTTCTTGCTTATTTATTTTTAGTGAGAATAATAATTACCTACATAAATCAAGAATTATTAATAGTTAAATAGCTTTATAAATATGTAAAAGAAGAATTTTTATGCAAATAGAAATTCTTTTTTATTTTAAGCCATTAAACCTTTTACATTTGCATTAGTTATACAAAATTATCTAACAAAACATGCGAAAAATTTTATTCTTATTGTTTTTTATTTTTAGCACAACATTACTAACTGCTCAAACAATAACCCAGCAAAATATAGAAGACTCCTTAATAGATGCTAAATTATTTTTGGCTCTGCTGGATAGTTTAGATGACAAGCCATCTAGTTATTTTGATGTGTCTATTGGCATTGGCAATCGCTCTTTTAGTGTAAACAATAATTCGGTAAATGCCTCACAAGCGAAGGTAAACAAATTGTATTATACACCAAGTATTGGCTACCATCACAAAAGTGGTATTGGTATTTCTGTTACGCCCTATTTTGCTACCGAAAATGGCAATTTAAAAACGTATCAAACAGCCATTACTCCATCGTATGACTACGAATCTAATAAAATAAGTACTGGTATTTCTTTTACAAAATTTATTGCAGATACAAAATCTTATAATTCCAATTCTACTTATCAAAATGATTTGTATGCGTATTTTAAATATACTCAAAGTTATATTCAGCCCATTGTGTCTTTGGGTTATGCATCTGGTAAGTTTAACGAAACTTATTTTAGAGATTCTGTAAAATTGCCAAATAGAACAGTCGCACGTTTTGATACTACAAAAAATGAAATAAAAGATTTTTCTGTATCATTTGGTATAGAACACGTTTTTAATTTTGATAGTGTATTTACAAAAAAAGGCACGCTAACTTTTACGCCACAACTCGTAGTGAACGCTGGTAGTGAAAAATTTAAAAGTACCATTACCAATGTTAGAGCATTGGCTCTTGCTACAAGAACCAATAGGTTAAAATCACTTACACAAACAGATAATGCTGCGTTTGCTTTTCAGTCGATAGCTTTATCGTTGGGTGCCGATTATTATATTGGTAATTTTGTAATTTCTCCAAACGTTTATATAGATTATTTTTTACCTCCTACCACCGAAAAAAGATTGTCCAATGTGTTTTCTTTTTCAATAGGATATACATTTTATTAGAATTTTATTTTTTTTACGGTTATTTAGAGTTTACCTAACTATTTTTTTTCTGTTATCTTCGTACAAATTTATTTAAATGAACGTACGTAGTATTTTATCGGGCACAGGTGTTGCCATCATTACGCCATTTGCAAATGACCTTTCTGTAGATTATAATTCATTGGGAAAATTAATAGATCATATTATAAGCAATGGTGTAAATTATATTGTAACGCTTGGTACTACAGGTGAAACCCCTGTGCTATCTTCTGAAGAAAAAAAATCGATTATACACTTTACACATAAGCATATTGCAGGGCGTGTACCAATGGTAATTGGCATTGGAGGCAACGACACGGCTTCTGTAATAAACGATTTACAAACATACCCTCTCGATGGTGCGGTAGCTGTTTTAAGTGCCAGCCCATATTACAACAAACCATCTCAAGAAGGTATTTTTCAACACTACAAAGCACTAGCTGCGGCATCGCCAAAGCCAATCATTTTATACAATGTACCAGGGCGCACTGGGCGTAATATGACTGCAGACACCACACTTCGTCTTGCACAAATAGACAATATTGCTGGTGTAAAAGAAGCCGGAAACGATATACAACAAGCCATTGCCATTTTAAAAGGTAGACCCGAGCATTTTTTAGTAACCAGTGGTGATGATGATTTGGTATTGCCAGAAATGGCTTGCGGAATGGATGGTGTAATAAGTGTAGCTGCCAATGCTTTTCCAAAGGCATTTACTACCATGGTAAATCATTGTTTAAAAAATGAATTTCCTGCAGCGGTACTAATAAACAATCAGTTATTAGAAGCATACAGATTATTGTTTGCAGAAAATAATCCTTCTGGTGTAAAAGCATTTTTAACAGAAATGGGT